>CALEMW010000218.1 GCA_937910695.1 uncultured bacterium | reverse complement strand
CGCGAGGGCCCTGTGTGGGCCAAGGAACCGACCCTCCCCCCGGTCATCGTCCCTGGGGCCCCCCGGTCGCCCTCTGTCCCCTCCCCGGCCGGCAGGCGCATGGCACGTCCTCCAGGGCCTGGAGCCTGGCAGCGAGGGCCTGGAGCGCCACCTGGAGCGCGTCCACCTCGGCCTTGAGTCCTCGGATCGTGAGTCGCTGGGTCGGCATGCTGTTCTCCTGTTCAGTGCCGCGGGACGTTCGCGGGACGTTCGCGGATGTAGGTGTTGCAACGACCCGCGCCTGAAGTCCGCATGGTTAGCCATCGGGAGGCCTGTTGCGGGACGTCGCGGGACCTTTCTACTGACCCATACGTGTGCGCCCGGGTGCGCCTGCGTGCATGCGCACGTATGTGCGGGGGGAGCCCAAACGTCCCGCGATGTCCCGCGACGCCGCTCTAGTCCGCTCCCTGCCTGCCTCAAGTGCCGCGGGACGTTGGGCTCACACGTCCCGCGAACGTCCCGCGAATTGCGGTTGAGGTCCCGCGCCATCACCACTCACCATCGAAGATGGGGCAGGTCTCTCCGGGTGCGGGCTCGTCCGCTTCTCCGACCCTCGCCAGCCGGTAGAGCGCACTCTTGGAGCGCTTGTCTTTCTTGCTGGTGAGCTGTCGGTCCCCGAAGATGCGGCCCTCCATGCGCTTCAGTGCCTTGCCCAGTCGGGTCTGCTGGCTGCGCTCCCCCTTGTCCCCGAGCACATGGGCGAGGAGCTCCAGCTCGGTGGCCAGGATTCGGAGGTCCCTGCACGACTGCCACGCCTCGCCGCGCTGGTCTGTCCACGCCGCAGCGAACTCTCGCCAGGCGTTGCCGTCCACGTCGGCAGCTTCGTAGAGGTCCTCCAGCCCGGTCAGGAAGCCCGGGACGCCCACGGTGTCGAGCAGCCCGCCCATCGCCTGGGCCCATCCCTCGAAGCTCCCGAGTCGTTGCTTGCCAGGCGGCTGCCCTGCGGCGACCCACGCCTGGATCAGGACCAGGCAGGCGCGCACGATGGCCGACCGCTCGGACCTTACCCACCCGAGGAGCGGGTCATGCTTGAAGCCCTCCCGGAGCCATGGCCTATCCTGCTTGGGGGCGATGCGGATGCGGATGCACCGGCGGGCGATCTCCAGCGACATGCTTGGGTTGTTGCCGGTGAGGATCCACATGGCCCGGTTCTTCACGGTGATCATGCTGGAGTGCCCGAGGTGGCGCCCGGTGGTGCGGGTGGAGGCCACGGTCGAGGCCAGCGACGGCGACCGGATCACGATGCGCTCGCTCGCGTTGTCGAGGGTGACGATCGGCTGGGCCTTGAGCAGCTCGGCGAGGAGCATCTTGGCGATCTCGTCGTCGGTGCTGGGCAGCGTGGTGGCCACCAGTGGCGCCCCCATCGCCAGCTCATAGACGACCTCGGTGAGGAGCCCCTTGCCTGAGCCCGGCCCTGTCGCCTCCACCAGGTGGAGCGGGGTGGGTCCGCTCACGAGCTGCCGCATGTAGGGGAGCAGGAGCATCGCCAGGGCGTGGGCCCAGTCGCTCTCCCCGACGAGCGGGAAGTCCACGAGCACATCGTCCCGCAGCAGGGCCAGGGCTGCCGCTACATCATCTGCAGTTGGCTCCTCTGGCACCGGCTCCACCTTGAGCGTGTCGGCCAGGTGGAGCCACGTCTTGGCCCCAGCGTCGTAGCCAGCCTCCGTGACGAGCCGTCCGGTGCGGTCGAAGGTCGGGGCGAAGGCCACGCCCTCGAGCTCTGGGAGGTCCTCTCTGGTGTAGACGAGCAGATCGCGGGCGATGTCCTTTGACGCCCGAGCGTTCTTCCGCTGCGGTCCGTCCTTCCCTTCGATCCACACGACCCAGTCCGCCACCCTGGCCAGGTGTCCGTGGACGGAGTCGAGGCACATGGAGCGCACCACAGGTCCGTGCTCTTCATCGGGGGCCACCTGGGCCAGCGTGCCCCCGCGGCGGAAGATGGACGGCGGATCGTTGGCCAGGTGGAGCGCGTCCCATGCCTCGGAGATCAGGTCCCTGAGCTGGCGGTTGCCGACGTCGATCTCTGGCAGCTCATCCCGTTCTTCGTCTCCGCCCTCGCCCTCGCCTTCGCCCTCACCATCCCGGTGCGCTTGGCCTTCCTCGGGCCGTGTCGCCCTCACCCTCGCCCTCACCTGAGCCGGCAGCCCTGCCGTGAGCAGGTAGCCCCACGGGCGCGACGAGTCCCCGGCCGCGCCAGAGACCTTGTGCCGCAGGTCCGCCTCGCTCCATGGCGGCCGACAGCGGTCGTTGTACTCGGATGCCAGCAGGCCGTATGCCTCGCCCTCGCTCAACCCGAAGCCGCGCACCATGGCGCAGGCGGCCTCCCATGTGGTGTCATGGCCCCCGCTGCCAGCGATGGCCGGGTCCAGCTTTTCGAGGTAGGCAGAGGCCCGCTTGAGTGTCCGGACACGCTCGTCGGGGCGGCTGAATGGCAGCACGGTGGCATGCCTGGCCGGTTCCTTGCCCCCCTTCATGATGGCCAGCAGCCAGTCAGGGATCGGCGCGATCGGCGTCTCGACCCCGCGGCTCCCACCCTCCCAGACGTAGCAGTGGCCGGTGTCCGGGTGGACCGACGGAGCGGCGATGACGTAGCCCCCGTGGCCGCGCACGTCGAAGAATGCCTTGTCCAGCTTGCCCCGTGCGTTGCCGTGCTCGACGCCTTCAGGCAGCCGCAGCCACACATGGATGCCACCGCTGCCGGTCTTCGCCATGAGGGTGTCGGGCAGCTCCTCGTGCTCCGCCTCCAGCGCCTTCAGGGCCGCCAGCCCGTCCCGGCCGTGCATGTCCACGTCGAGGATCACGAGCCCAGCAGGCACGGCGATCGCCACGTTTGCCTCGGGGTACTCGGCCCACCAGGCCCGGATCTTGTCGGGGTCGCTGGTCGCCTCATCCCGCCAGGCGAGCCCCTTCGGCGGGCGCTTGCCTTTGCACGGGAAGACTGGCCATCCGCGGCCGGCGTACCAGAGCGCCCACCGCAGGACAGCCGCGGTGTCCGGTTGAAGCTCTGCCATTGGCATCATCCAGCCGAGCGCTGCTGGTCTGTGGCGGCCTTCTCTTCGATGCTGAGCTGTCGGGCAGTGAACGCGCGGATCAGGTCCTGCACGTTGAGGCCCCTGGACTTGGCTAGGCGCTGCACGCGCTCAAGGATGGCGGGGTCCATGCGCACCTGAAGGGGCTTGCGGCTCATCATCTCCTCCTCTGCTAGGATGCGAACGATACCGCACGGGACCAGGCGCAGTCAACCAGAAACGTCCGCCATGGCCCTGGCGTGCTCCCTGCAGGCGCGCTCCCGCACCTTCTGGTTTGCGTGCTCGGCGCAGTAGGACGGCTGGGCGCCCCCCTTGGCTGTACTTTGGCGCAGTCGGTTGGAGCACCACGGGACCTGGCACACGCCCTCCCTGGCGGCCTTCTCTCTGAGCTTTCGGGTGGTCTCCTTCGCCCTCTCCCTGGCCTCTGCCCTCTGCTCAGGCGACAGCGTGGGGCGGTGCTTATCGGGTCGCCGCACCAGCTTGGGTCCCGTCGGCACCACGACCGGGGTGTGGTCCACGAGCTCCTGCAGCGGGGGGTGGTCCTCGGGCAGCCAGTCGACGAGCACCCGGGCCTCGCCGTCGGTGGCTAGCCTCCAGAGGGCATCGGCCTCGATCTGCCGGACCCTCTCCCTTGTGATCCCAAGGGCCTCGCCCACCTCCTCGAGCAGATGCTGTCCCCGCTCGGCCACGTCGAGCGCGCACGATAGGCGGGGGTCGACCTCCCAGGGCTCGCAGTCGTGGCACGCCTTGACCTTGCCGGACCTCGGGAGCACCTGCAGGTAGGTGTTGAGCCTGCAGCCCACGTAGGGGCAGGGCCGCACCTTCGGGCACTCGGCCCGGGTCCTGGGGCGCCAGGGGGGCTCGGGCTGTTGGACGGCCGCGCTCACGATTCTTCGGTGCGCCACCGTTGGCACTCTTGCTTTCCCTTGGATCTCGCCGCACCGTAGTTGCGCACGTACTCCTTGGCTTCCTCGCGGGACACCTCCTTGCCCTCCCAGTCGAGCCACAGCTCGTCCATGTGGTCAATGGCGTCCAGCAGGGCGTCTTTCTGGCCGGGCTTGTCCTTGTGCGCCATCGCGCTCATCGACACACCGAAACGCGCCCACTTCTGGAGGGCCTCCTTGGCGTCGTCGGTATCCAGGTTCCATGCACTCACGGTGCCCCACTTCAGCGTCAGCACGTTCGGCATCGTCTGCTCCTTCCTTCGTGATCAGTTTGTTCGTCCACGTCGGTCTCCTCGTCTTGGTTAGAGCAGCTCACCTTGCACCCCGGGGTGCCAGGCTGGCTCTCGGTTGAGCGTCAGCCACTCCCGCTTCTGTTTGCTGAAGGTCCGCTTCTGGCCCACCCTGCAGCCCGTGATCTCGACGGCGTGCCAGCCCTCGGCCACCAGGTCGGCGAGCGGCTCGGCCTCGCTCACGCACACCGTAGCCCCTGCCTCTGCCCAGAGGCGCGCTACGGAGAGGACCTGCTCCCGCGGCAGGTCGGCCCCGTAGCCAGTGCAGCCCTGATAGGGCGGGTCCATGTAGACCACCGTCTCGGCCGGCAGCTCACCGGGCTTGACGCTGGCCACGTCGGCTGTCGAGAGTACTACCGGCTGTCGAGCGAGCACCTGGTGGCACACTTCGCTGCGGGCCGCCAGCGTCTCCGGGTTCTGCATGCCCCAGTTCCCAGGGGCGCCGCTGTTGCGCTGCACGATGGGCTTAGCGCCGCTCACTCCGCTCGGCTCGTGCGTCTGCGCGATGTGCCGGCGTGCGCTGGTGCGCTTCTCGCACATGCACCACTTGCCGTCTTCGACGAAGACCGGGACGCTGTTGCAGGTCCTGGCCTGCAGCCACAGCCACTTCGCCACATCCCGCGGCTCCACCCCGCACACGTCCCCCTCGACCACGCGCACGGGGGGCCAGGAGAGGGCGCGCTCAACCCGCTTGGCGAGCCAGTCCTTTGGAGCGGGCCCCCATCCGAGCCCAGCCTTCTCGGGGTCATACTGCGCAGCCAACCGTGGCGGCTTTGAGAAGTCCCCGTGCCCCGCCACCCACAGCCACTTCGCCACCTCCCGCGGCTCCACCCCGCACACGTCCCCCTCGACCACGCGCACGGGGGGCCAGGAGAGGGCGGAGAGGGCGGCGCAGTCGGACACAAACGATCCCACCGAGCGCTGGCCTTCGCCGTTGGGACGGGTAAACCAGGATGCTCCCCCCTCTCCACCCTTCTGCACGCTCTGCCCGTTGACGATGAGCCACGCCCCAACCGCCTCCGCCGCATCCTCGGGCACCGGCTCAGCCCGCAGCCGATCCCACAGCGCCCTGGCGTCCTCTCCCACCCAGCCCCGGATCACGTCGGCCACGGCCCGGCAGCCCTCGGG
>CALEMW010000217.1 GCA_937910695.1 uncultured bacterium | reverse complement strand
CCCGGTGGACGCCGCGCTCGGTGATGATGGCCCCGATCAGGCCCGCCGGAGTGACATCGAAGGCCGGGTTCCAGGCTCCAACACCCTCCGGACACCACCTAAGGTCCCTGAATCCAAGAACTTCCGATTCATCTCGCTCTTCGACAGGAATCGCCGCACCATCGGGGCAGTGGGCGTCGAGTGTGGATGAAGGAGCCACCACATAGAACGGAACACCGTGTTCACGGGACATAACCGCCAGTGGATAAGTCCCAATTTTATTGGCGGCATCCCCGTTCCGGGCGATGCGATCGGCGCCGGTGATCACGGCGTCCACGACGCCGGACCGCAGCAGGCTGGCGGCGGCCCCTTCGCAGATCACCGTGACCGGCACGCCGCGGGCGTGAAGCTCCCAGGCCGTCAGGCGACCACCCTGCAACAAGGGACGTGTTTCGTCGGCATAAACGCGGATCTTCTTGCCCGCATCGTGGGCGGCGTAGACGACGCCCAGCGCCGTACCATAGCCGCCGGTGGCGAGGCCGCCGGCGTTGCAGTGCGTCAGCACCGTAGCGTCAGCGGGCAGAAGCTCGGCTCCCGCGGCTCCCATGGCCCGCCCCAGCGCCACGTCCTGTTCGCGGATGGTTTCGGCTTCGGCCGCCAGCAGCCGACCGATGATCTCAAGCCCGACGCCCTCTCCACGAATGGAATCGACCACGCGCATCTGACGGTCCAGGGCCCAGAACAGGTTCACCGCCGTGGGCCGTGTGGCG
Organism: uncultured bacterium; assembly: GCA_937910695.1. GTDB lineage: Bacteria > Krumholzibacteriota > Krumholzibacteriia > LZORAL124-64-63 > LZORAL124-64-63 > CALEMW01. The sequence goes on along the minus strand of CALEMW010000217.1, from coordinate 45,453 downwards.
GCCAAGGCGTCGCGGTCGCTCAGCAGCCGCGCATAGGCGGCCTCGACGTTGCAGCCATCGCGGCCGGAAAGATCCCAGGAGAGCGCCAGCCCCCACGCTGCAGCCACACCGATGGCCGGAGCACCCCTTACCGCCAGCTCCCGGATCGCCGCACACAGACTCGGGATGTCGCGGCAGATCCGGAAGATCAAGTCCTCAGGCAGCCGGCACTGATCGATGAGCACTACGGCGCCATCGCGCCACGTCACCACCGGAAAGGGAAAGGGCAGGTCGCGGGGATCGTTAGGCAGGTCCATCGTCATCTCCCATGAAGATGCGCAAGGCCTCTCCCAGCAACGCCAGGGGAAGTCCCATCACATTGAAATAGCAGCCGCGCACGCCGCGCACCATCAAGGCGCCGTAACCTTGAATGCCGTAGGCACCGGCCTTGTCCATGGGTTCACCGGTCTCGACATAGCGATGGATCGCGGCTGCGGTCAAAGGCAGGAACTCCACCTCTGTGGACGCGTGCCCTGTCCATCGGCGCCGGTCGGCATCACGGCGCAGCGCCACTGCGGAAATCACCGTATGACGTCGGCCCGCCAAACGGGTGAGCATGGCTACGGCCTCACGTTCGTCGTTGGGCTTCTCGAGGATTGCGCCGTCGAGCACCACGATGGTATCGGCACCCAGGACGATCCTCTCAGGCGCCGAACGGGCCACCGCATCGGCCTTCACGCCGGCCAGGAGTTCGGCGTAAGCGGACGGGTCTCCCTGCAGGGCGCGGGCCGCCGGGGCGTGGTCTGCCTCGGCGGCGTCGGCCGGACGGATTTCGAAAGGGATGCCCGCCGTGCGCAGGAGATCGGCACGTCGCGGCGAGCGGGACGCCAACACCAGGATCTCGCCCTGGGGCCAGGGCACGAACGGGCTCAAGGAAGGCGTGGTTTCTCTCACGTCGGGCCTCCCCCGTCGGCCTCACGATCGAGGATCAGCGTCACAGGTCCATCGTTCACCAGCGACACTTCCATCATGGCTCCGAACACGCCCTGAGCGACGGTCGGCCATTCCTCACTGAGGATTTCGACGAATCGGGTGTAGAGCTCCCGTGCCAGCTCAGGCGGTGCCGAAGCCGTGAAACTGGGGCGATTCCCCTTGCGCGCATCACCGTAGAGCGTGAACTGCGAGATCAACAGGATGCCGCCTCCCACGTCCGCCAAGCTCAGGTTCATGCGATCCTGATCATCTCGGAACACCCGCAGGGCCGGCAGCTTCTTCGCCATCCAGCGCAGTTCGGCTTCACCGTCGTCGGCGGCGAAAGCGGCGAGCACGACCAGACCGCCGTCGATGCGACCGGTCACTTCGCCAGCCACACGCACCTCGGCGCGGGCGGCCCTCTGCACGACGCAGCGCATGGCTGATCACCTCCGTCGTCCTAAGTGAGCTGGTAGCGTTCGACCTTCTGGACGCTTGGGACCTTCTTGACCGACTGCAGGATCTTCTCGAGGTTGTTGAGATTGCGGACCTCGACCAGGAGCGTGACGCGGGCCTGGTCGCCGTCGGCCTTGAACTCGCCGCTCTGAATGTTCGAGCCCAGCTTCGTGACCTCTTCGGTCACGTCCGACAGCAGACCTTTGCGGTCCAAGCCGATGACGATGAGCTTGACCAGGAAGGTCTGGTTCTCCTCGACGTCCCAGGTTACGTCGATCAGACGTTCCGTCTCGATGCCCTTGAGGTTCGAGCAGCCCATGCGGTGAACGGAAACCCCGCGCCCACGGGTGACCACGCCGATCACTTCATCGCCGGGAATGGGTTCGCAGCAGCGGGCGTAGCGGACCATCAGACTGTCGAGACCCTGGATGCGGACGCCCGTCACGCGACGCCGCATGATGGTCGCGTAGATATTCTTGCCCAGGTCGGCGAGTTTCTCCGGTGGCTTCTTCTCCGGCGGAGTGATGCGGTGCATCACCTTCGCCGTGGTGAGATCGCCCCGGCCGAGGGCCGCGAACATCTTCTCATGATCGGTGTAGCCCATTCCCTGGGCGATCTCGACCAGATCGCGGTCCAGATTGACACGCGCTTTCAGCTTACGCAGCTCGCGTTCGATCATGTCCCGCCCGAGGTGCACACTCTGCTCGAACTGGGTCGCGCGGATCCAGCGCCGGATGTGGTGCTTCGCCTTGCTCGTCTTCACCACGTCCAGCCACGACATGCTGGGGTGGGCGGCTCGGCTGGTCATGATCTCCACCGAGTCGCTGTTCTCCAGCGGCGTTGCCAGACTCACGATGCGCCCGTTGATCTTGGCCCCGACGCAGTGCAGTCCCACCTCGGAGTGGACCTCGAAGGCGAAGTCGAGGGGCGTGGCGCCCTTGGGGAACTGGAAGAGATCACCCCGCGGCGAAAAGACGAACACCTCGTCCTGAAAAAGGTCGATGCGCATGCTCTCCATGAACTCGCGCGGGTCGGCCACGTCCTCCTGCCAGCCCATGAGCTCGCGCAGCCAGTTGACCATGCGGCTGAACTCCTCCGCCTCTTCCGTGCCACCCTCCTTGTACATCCAATGGGCGGCGATGCCGATTTCACTGCGCTCATGCATCTCGAAGGTGCGGATCTGGATTTCTACGTACTTGCCCGCCGGCGTGCGCACCGTCGTGTGCAGCGACTGGTACATGTTCGACTTGGGGTTGGCGATGAAGTCCTTGATGCGGTCCTGCAGAGGCGTGAACTGGCTGTGGACGATCCCCAGCGCGTGGTAGCAGTCCACCTTGGACTTGACGAGGATGCGCAGGGCCAGCAGGTCGTAGACGCGGTCGATGGGAATGTCCTGCTTGAGCATCTTGTTGTAGATCGACCAGAAGTGCTTGGGACGCCCTTCGATCTCCGCTTCGATGCCCGCAGCCACCATGGCCTCACTCAAAGGACGCGTCATCTCTTCGATGAGGCGTTCGCGTTCGGCCCGAGTCTGGTTGATGCCCCGCTCCACCGCGAAGTAGCGCTCGGGTTCGAGCACCTTGAAGCAGCGGTCCTCGAGCTCCCATTTGATCTTGGCGAGTCCGAAACGGTGGGCCAGGGGGGCGAACACGTCGAAGGTCTCCCGTGACATGCTCTTCTGGCGATCCGGGGGCAGGTACTGGATCGTGCGCATGTTGTGCAGCCGGTCGGCCAGCTTGATCAGCACCGTGCGGGGATCCTGGGCGATGCTGAACACGAGCTTGCGGTAGTTCTCGGCCTTGCGCGTATCCGGATTGTGGGAGCGGATGTCGCTGATCTTGGTCACGCCGTCGACCATGCGCGCCACATCGTCGCCGAAGAAGCCCCGCAATTGCTCGAGAGTGATGGGCGTATCTTCGACCACGTCGTGCAGCAGTCCGGCCATGAGCGTATCGACGTCCATGCGCAGGTCGGCGAGGATGTCCGCCACCGTCAAGGCGTGGATGAAGTAGGGTTCGCCGCTGCGGCGCTTCTGGGTGGCGTGGGCTTCGCTGCCGACCTTGAAGGCGTGCCAGAGACGGTCCTGGTCTGCCCGCGGATTGTAACGCGCGACCTTGGCGACCACCGCGCTCATCATCGCCGCGAGGTCCGGATCCTTGGGCTGGTGCGTCAGGGTCTCCGACATCAGGACTCCGAAGGTTTCAGGTCCACCAGCAGCTGCTGGACCGGATCTACGGCCCGCCCGTCACGGGGGCGCCAGGTGTTGGGGTTGATCTGGAACAGGACGTCCCAACCGACGTCGAGGGCGGCACGTGGTCCGTCCGTCTGGGCACGGACCCACTCGTTCCAGGCCCTGCCGCTGCCGAAGGCCACGAACTCGCGGCCGAGGGCGGGGCTGCCGCCTGTCCTCGGGTCGGACGATCCAGCGAAGGCGAAGCGCAGATGCTCGCCTCCCTTCCCCAGGGTCGTCGGCAGGCGCTTCATGCGCAATCCGTCGCAACGGAACAGCGGCGCACGGTGCCCCTCGCCGAAGGGAGCCATGAGCTGGACTTCCTCACAAAGCTGGGCCACATCGCCGGCTACCATATCGCCCAGCGGCAACAGGAGGTCGTAGGTCTCGGTCACGACGGCACCCGCCGGCGTGTCGACCAAGGCCTTGATGAAGGCGGCGCGGAAGTCGTCGAGATCCTCCACACGCAGCGTGACACCGGCTGCCTGGGCGTGCCCCCCGTACCTGACCAGAAGACCGGCGCACCGATCCAAGGCCACCTTCACGTCGACCCCGGGAATGGAACGCGCGGATCCTCGAGCCTCCCCGCCCTCGATGGCGCAGAGGATCGTCGGCACATTGAACATCTCCACCAGACGAGAGGCGCTGATGCCGATGACGCCCTTGTGCCAAGCCGGCGAACCGAGCACCAGGCCCGGATCGCCCCGGTCGACGAAGGGACGGGCCACCGAAGCGGCGTCCTCCTTCATCTGAAGATCCATCTGTTTGCGCAGCTCGTTGCTGCGGTCGGCCTCGGCGGCCAGCTCGGCCGCTTCGGCGGGATCGTCGGTCAGCAGCAACCGCAACGCTGTCTCCACGCGCCCCACGCGCCCGCAGGCGTTCAAGCGCGGGGCGATCTGATAGGCCACATCGGTGGCGCTGATCGGCAGACCTCGCTCCAACCCCGAAACCTGCAGCAGGGCGGCCAGACCCGGACGAAGCGTCGTGCGGTCGCTCAAGATCTTGAGACCACACTGGACGAGAGTACGGTTTTCCCCTGTCAGGGCCATCTGATCGGCGATGAGGCCGAGGGCACAAAGGTCGAGCACCTTGTTGGGCCAGGCTGCGGAAAGGGCTGCGGGAGCCTCGCTCACGACCGCTTGGGCGAGCTTGAAGGCCACCGCCACACCGCAGAGCTCCGGATTGGGATAACGGTTTCCGGCCCGGTGCGGATTGACGAGCACGGTGGCACCTGTCGGCCGCTCTCCGAAGAGATGGTGGTCGAGAACGATCACCTCCATACCCAGTTCCGCCGCCAGCGCCAGCTCGTCATGGGCGGCGGCACCGGTGTCGACTGTCACCAGCAGGGTCACACCGTTCTCGCCCCAGGCGCGGATCATCCGTGCCGATACGCCGTAGCCGTCGATCACCCGGTCGGGGACGAACGGCGGCTCAGAGCGCATGCGCGAACCGTCCACCGTGATGTCTCCGAGGAGTTCGGCGAGCAGAGCGGTTCCGGTCAGACCATCGACATCGAAGTCGCCGTGCATGGCCACGCGTTCACCGGTCGCAGCGGCGGCGAGGAGCCGGCGCGCAGCGAGATCGATCTCGTCGAGAAGCAGGGGGTCATGGAGGTGGGCCAGGGACGGAAAGAAAAAGGGGTCGAGGTCTTCAGCGCTGTCGAAGCCCCGTACGCCGAGCAACGATAACAGATGATCCGAAGCGCGGCGCGGCAACGGCAGATCACGACGCAGCCCATCGACGACTGCGGCCGTCGGCATGATGCGTCCTTCCCAGATCCTGCCGGTCAGAATACCCACGGCTTCCGTCAAGGGCAACGGAGCCGGCTGGGCACCGGAGCTCTCATCGAAGGGCATCTGGAACTGCACGCGATCCTCCAGGCGGTCCTCCAAGCGGACGTCCAAAACGTCGGCACGGCCGCGTGGCCGTGCCGCGGATGACGAAAAACGTGCAGGGGAGCCGGTTGTAAGCCGGGTCCTGTTGTCGCGAAGCGACGATGGTCATGTATCTGGGACCGACGTTACCGTCGGCCTCGAGCGACCTACCCGGAAGTCAAGCGAGGCGGGCTACCTCATCCTTCCCTATATGGTCTTGCTCCAGGCGGGGTTTGCCATGCGACCTCTGTCACCAGCGGCCCGGTGAGCTCTTACCTCACCTTTTCACCCTTACCGCGGTCCGAAGACCGAGGCGGTATATTTTCTGTGGCACTTTCCGTGGGATCGCTCCCCCTGGGGGTTACCCAGCGCCCTGCCCTGCGGAGCCCGGACTTTCCTCGAGCCTTGCGGCCCGCGACCATCACCCCGACTCCCCTGCAGTTTCAATCTTAGCAACGGTCGGACCGTTCTGTCACCCTCTCTCACAAGACGTGCCGTCTCAGGCGCCGAAAACACCGCCTTTGCCGTCCAGGGCGAGGTTTGCCAAGGCGTCCGCCAACTTGTTCTTTTCCCGGCGCACGTGGCGCACCTGGAAGACATCGAGTTCCTGGGCCAGACTCACGATCTGGCGGTAGAACGGTATCAGGTCCTGGCTCTTGACCCGATACTGGCCGGTCAGCTGCCTAGCGACCAGTTCGCTGTCAAGATGCAGGCGCAGCTTGCGGACCTTCCAGGTCACAGCAAATTCCATCGCCCTGAGCACGGCCTTGTATTCGGCGACGTTGTTGGTGGCCTTGCCGATGGTCTCGGCATATCCGGCCAACGGCTCTCCGTCGGCGGAGCCGAAGAGCACGCCTACCGAAGCGGGGCCTGGATTGCCGCGGCTGGCGCCATCGGTCCAGGCTGTGATTTCCGGCGTCGCAGCCATGGCTTCAGCGTCCAGAGTCCTGGCCGAGACCAGCCCCTCGAGTTCTGACGGAAGATCGCCAGACGAAACGGTCGGCTCACTCTTCTTCTTAGGAAGCGCCGCGGCCCCCGCCTCCAGGTCTTTACGCCAGCGTTTCAAGTTGCGCCGCAGATCCCCAGGAGCCATGCCGCATTCGCGGGCCAAGGATCTGAGGTTCTCACTACGTTCAAGCGTGACGAGCAATTCGCTGAGGGTCTTGGGTTCGCGGTCATCGCTCATGGGTCGACCTCCATCATACGAAAAAAGGGTGCCTTGGCACCCTCTCGGTCATCGTGTCAGGCTCGATCGTCATGTCTGACTTGGGCATCGGGAGTGGTGGGCGATACTGGACTTGAACCAGTGACCTCTCGCGTGTGAGGCGAGCGCTCTAGCCAGCTGAGCTAATCGCCCGAACATCCCTACCAGACAGGCCTGGTGGGCCCACCAGGATTTGAACCTGGGACCGACCGGTTATGAGCCGGCTGCTCTTACCACTGAGCTATGGGCCCAGGGATCTGGGCGCCTACGATAACCACTGCCCCAGATACCGTCAAACCTTTATCAGTCCGATCACACGATTTCGGTGTACCCCTTGAGCTTGCGGCACCGACTCGGGTGACGGAGCTTGCGCAGTGCCTTGGCTTCGATCTGCCGCACACGCTCGCGCGTGACCTGGAAAATCGACCCCACCTCTTCGAGCGTGCGTGGCGTCCCGTCGCCGAGTCCGAAGCGCAGGCGGATCACCTTTTCCTCGCGACGCGAGAGTGTGCTCAGGACACGGCGCATCTGCTCCTTGAGCATGGCGTGGGCCGCCGCCCTCTGGGGCGAAAGCGCCGCGGTGTCCTCGATGAAATCGCCGAGGCTGCTGTCTTCGTCCTCGCCGATGGGGCGGTCCAGAGACACAGGTTCCATGCTCGCCTTGAGCACGCCGTTGACCTTCTCCTGGGGCATGTCGAGGGCCTTGGCGATCTCTTCCGGTGAGGGATCGCGTCCCAGCTCCTGCACCAGCTGACGCTGGACCCGGTTGACCTTGTTGATGGCCTCGATCATGTGCACCGGCACGCGGATCGTGCGCGCCTGGTCGGCGATGGCCCGAGTGATGGCCTGCCGGATCCACCACGTGGCGTAGGTGGAGAACTTGTAGCCTTTGCGGTAGTCGAACTTCTCGACCGCGCGCATCAGGCCGCTGTTGCCCTCCTGGATCAGGTCCAGGAATTCCAGACCGCGGTTCGTGTAGCGCTTGGCGATGGAGATCACCAGACGCACGTTGGCCTCGATCATCTCGCGCTGGGCCTCGTCGACCTCGGCGCGACCCATCTCGATCTTGGCTGAGATGACAGCGAGGGGCTTGGACTCCAGACCGACTTCGCGTTCGATGTCGTGGATCTGCTTGCGGAGACCGCGTACGGTGGCCGTCGCCGACTTGCTGGTCCGCGCTTCATCAACGCGTTGATTGAGATCGGCGATCTTCTGGTTGATCAGCCGGATCCTGTTGGCGAGCTGATCGACCAGCGACGGCGAGAGATGGAGGTCGCGGATCGCTTCCTCGACCTTGTTCTCGCGGGAGCTGATCATGCGGGTCAGCGTGGCGACCCGGGTCGGATCCTTGCATTTCGTCAGCTCGGCCTTATGCTCCTTGAGCTCCACCCGCCACTTCTCGATGTTGTCGACGGCCCGCTGGATGCGCCGACCCTCCTTCTTCGGCGAATGGTGGACATTCCAGGTGCTGCTGTCATGCTGGACGACGTCGTCGACCATGATGCTCTCAGACACGAGCTGGGAGGCGTACACACGCAGCTCCTGCAGACTCAGGTCGGTGGCGGCGATGGCGTCGAGGACGTCGTTGCGGCCGTCCTCCATGCGCTTGGCTAGATCCACTTCGCCCTGGCGCGTGAGCAACGGCACGCGGCCCATCTCACGCAGGTACATGCGCACCGGGTCGTCGTACTTCATGTTCGTGCGTTGGACCTTGCGCTGCAGCTGGAACTTCTTCTTCTGCTTGGCGCGGTCCTTGGCCTGCTTGCGCTCGGCGTCGTCGACGGAGTCGAAGAAGTCGATCTTGATCTCGGTCAGTTTCTCGTACACCTGGTCGAGAAGATCGACATCGACGTCGTCGTCCTCGATCATGTTGTTGATCTGATCGTGCAGCACGTAGCCACCGTTACCGCTGGCGACCTTACGGATCTTATCGATAATAGTGGCGAGCTTAGCTTCACTCATGGGCTCTCGCTTCCTTCCTTGCCTCGGCCGAAAGCCCTGAGGGCGTCCAGTTCCCGGCGTCGGTTGCGGACCATGTTCAGTCGTTGATGGCATTCCCGGACAATGATCTCGTGATCGGTCGACGATGCTCCTTCCGCGTCGGCGAGGATCGCCGAAACGAGTCTACGGTAACCTTCAGGTCTCTCGTGCCAAAGAGATTGCACGTACACCGCCGGTTTCGCTGCCGTTCCCGATGCCGATCCGGCGACCCAATCGGTCAGATCCCGGTACAGTTCATCGGCATGGGGAATCAGAAGATCCTCAAGCCGATAGAGTTCCAAAAACAGACGCGCCGCGCCGCCCCGGTCGTCCTGCAGGACATGGACCAGGAGAAAACGTTCGTCGTTCCTGCGGTCGACGTTGAGCAGGACTTCGTTCGCCGGCTCGGGGACAGGGTCCGGCTCCGACACGGATCCCGCACTGCTCTCAGCCTGCGCAGCGTCGTGGAAACGTCTGGCGCCGCTGCGTTCCAGTTTCTCCACTTCGTCGGCCAGGATCTCCCGGGGCAGGGCGAAGACTTCCGCCGCTTCCTCGAGGAGAAAAGATCTCCGGATGGGATCGTCCACCGCGGCCAGAGTCTGTAGCCCTGTCTTCACGGCGCGCTCCATGCCTTCTCGTCCGAGGCCGCTCTCGTGGGCCAAATCCCTCAGCAGAGGCAGGTATCCGGCGGCCTGCTCGAGGATGTGGGCCATATCGCCGGGCTCGTGGCTCTGAAGGAACGAAGCAGGGTCCTCGCCTTCCGGGAGCCGGGCGACCTTGGGCTCGAGCCCTGCGGTCAATGCCATGCCTGCGCTGCGGACCGCAGCCTTCAGTCCGGCGCGATCGCCGTCGAACAACACATACACCGAACGGCAGCCACGACGCAGCAGTCGGGCCTGCTCGGTCGTGAACGCCGTGCCACAGGTGGCGACGCTGTTGGCGTAGCCGGCTTGGGCCAGGGCCAACATGTCGAGATAGCCCTCCACGAGGATCGCCATGCTGTGACGGGCGATGGGAATCCTCGACAAGGCGAATCCGTACAGGATGTCGCGCTTGTTGAAGTAGGAACTCTCCGCCGAGTTCAGATACTTGGGCTCCCCGTCGCCGAGGGCCCGACCGCCGAATCCAGCCACCCGCTGGGCGATGTTCTTGATGGGAAAGATAATCCTGTTGCGGAAATAGGCAAAAGGTGAACGGCCCTCGTTCTGCCTGAGCAGTCCGGCGCGCAGGGCGAGGTCGCGGCCCACGCCGCGCTTTTCGAGCTCTTTTTCCAGGCCGTGGCCGTCCCTGGCGAATCCGACCTCGTAGCGACGGAGGACCTCTTCGCCGAATCCACGGTCCAGGAGATAGGTCTTGGCTTCCGCGCCCTCATCGCTCCAAAGGTCTTCCTGCCAAAGGGTCGAAGCTGTTTCCTGAGCCCTGAAAAAAGCCTGACGCTCTCCTTCCGACTCGTCGTTGTCGGTGAGGTAGCGGGCAAGATCGATGTTCAAGGGCCGGGCGAGCACTTCGACCGACTCGGGAAAACTCATGCCCTGAAGCTTCATCAAAAATGCGATGGCGTCGCCGCCCTCGCCGCAGCCGAAACACTTGTAGATCTGGCGCTGCGGATTGACATGGAAGCTGGGCGACTTTTCCCGGTGAAAAGGACAGAGTCCCTTGAAGGAGGTTCCAGCAGGTTTGAGCGAGACATACTCCCGCACCACCGACACAAGATCGGTCTCCTCCTTGATGCGGGTCACGATGTCCCGGGGGAGGACTGGGGACACAGGCGCCACTCTCCCGCTCTATGGTCCGTCGGTGCTGGACCCCTCAACTTATCAGAATCCCTGGCAAAAGTCCAATCGGCTGACTAAACCAGCTCGATAAGCTGGATAATTGTGCGGCCACTGCTGCCGCCGTCTTCGGGAGCGTCCCGGAACGATGCCACACGCGGATCCACAAGCAACCGATGACGCAGATGATCCCGCAGGCGGCCGGTGCCGAGGCCGTGGATCACACTGATCTCCAGGGTACCGGCGGGAATGGCGCGATCGAGCATGCGGTCAAGGGCCTCCCAGCCTTCGTCGGCCCGGAATCCACGCAGATCCATTTCCTGTACGGCGGGACCGTCGGCGCGACGCCAGGACCAATCGGTTGTCGGGGCGGGAATGCTTGCCGAATCCGGCACCTTCAAATCTGCACTCGAACCGGCGGCTGGGCCTGCAGGGGTTCCATCGAGGTGTTCCAGAGCATCGCGCCCCAAGGTCAGGCGCATGCCGTTGGCGTCGGCGACGATCTTATCTCCCCGCACCTCCACCGCCACCCCGATCCAACCGAGGTGCGGGATTCTGATGCGGTCGCCCGTCCGGATCTCGATCGGTGTCGCGGACCGTGCCGGTTTTGCGATCTTGTCGCCAAGGGCGTCGAGGGCGTCCCGTCCGTAGCGGATGGTCCGCGAATCGGCCCCGGAGGACTTCAGATCGCGCACCGTGGACTCGAGCGTACGCCTGGCGTCGTCCAGAAAGGCTTCACCCTCGCGACGCGTGGCGTCGAGCACACGGTTGCGTTCGGTGTCCAGGCCCTGCAAACGCGTAGCGAGTTCGGCTGCATGCTGTTCGGCAGCCTGCGATGCCCGGCCCAGTTCTGTTTCCATATCAGCCAGGTGCCGACTCCGTGTACCCAGTTCCGTGAGCAGACGTTCGATGCGGAAACGGTCCTCCCCGACCCGGGCGCGGGCCCTGTCCAGGAGGTCGGTTGGAAAGTTCATGCGGGCGGCGATGTCGAAGGCGTGGCTTGCGCCCGGCACGCCCACCCTCAGGGTGTAGAGAGGCGTGAGAGTCTGTTCGTCGAAATCCATGGCGGCGTTGGTCATGGCTGGATGGTCGTCAACGGCGGCTTTGAGCAGCCCGTAATGAGTCGACGCCAGCACGCGGGCGCCCCGCTCGATCAAGGCCTCGAGGACGGCAAGCGCGAGAGCGGTGCCCTCGTCGGGATCGGTACCGCTGCCGATTTCGTCGCTGAGGACAAGCGTGTCTTCATCCGCCCCTGCCAAAAAGCGGCCGAGATGATCGAGATGAGCGGAGAAGCTGCTCAGGGAGCGGGCAATGGACTGGTCGTCCCCGAGATCCACATAGAGACGCCTGACCAGTGGCAGGCGGGTGCCGGGTGCCGCAGGGATGTCCCAGCCGCACTGAGCCATCAACACATGCACGCCCACGCCCTTCAGAGCCACCGATTTTCCCCCGGCGTTGGGACCGCTGATCACCAGGGCGCGGCACCCTTCAGGCCATTCCAGGTCCAAAGGAACGACGTCGGCGGGGTCGGCGGCCTGAGCCAGCAACAGCGGATGGTACGCCCTGCGAAGTTCGGGACGGGCTCCGGATTGGAGGTCGGGTCGGATGCCGCCGACACGGCTGCTCCAGCGCAGCACAGCCTGCCATTCGTCCACTCGGATGAGGAAGGCGCAGGATTCGCGGTAGGCGTCGGCGTGGAGCTCGACCAGGGAGCTGAGACCCAGCAGCAGACGTTCCACCTCCGCCGCCGCTTCGATGCGGCATTCGGCAAGGTCGTTCTGAAGGGGCACCACGGTGGCCGGTTCCACGAAAACGGTGCCGCCGGTTGCGGAGCGGTCGTGAACGATGCCTGCGATCTTCCGCTTCGAGCCCGACTGCAGGGGCAGGCAGAAGCGGTCCCCGCGCAGCGTTACCTCGGGGCCGTTGACCCAACCCTTGGCCTGGGCCCTGGCGAGCAGTCCGGTCATGGTGCTGCGTACCTGGCGCTCCTTGTCCCGGGATTCGCGCCGGAGTTTGGCGAGTCGAGGACTGGCATCGTCCCGCACGCGTCCGTCGCGGTCGAGGATCCGTTCGACGGGATCTGCCAAACCGTTCAGGGGCGACAGGGAACGGGCTCCGTCTGCCCATCTCGGCATGGACTCGTCACGCCGCAGCATCCACTCGCGCAAGGTGTCGAGGGAACGGGCGATCACCGCCAGGTGGAGCAGGTCGCTCCCCTCGAACCGCCAGGGTCGTGGCCGTTCCAGGAGATCGAGTGCATCGCCGATTTCGAGCAGGGGCGGTGGATCGTCGGTACCCAATGCGGAACGGAGTTCGTCGAGAAGGTCGTGGCGAAGACGGATGGCATGAAGATCGGTCAGGGGACGGCGGCTGCGCAGAGCCTCGCCCGAGCGTCGGGAGCGGCAGCCGCTCGCCACAAGATCGGTGATCCGCCGCCAGGACAGCAGGCGCAATGAACGCTCGTGTTCGGGGTCGTCGGACAGAACACAGCCGTGTTCGGCGGCTTCGAGTTCGGTCAGCAGCGGGTTCACCAGCTCACGATCCTTTTCCGTCGGTAAGGTCGTCGGCCACCTCGCCGATCTTCTCGGCGGCGTCGATGGCGTCCTGGCCCAGGTCTCCGGCCTTTTCCACAGCCGATTCGACCGCCGAGTTCAGGGCTGCGTCGCGGGCCTTGACCGCGGCGTCGGCGGCGTCCCGACCCAGGTCGCGGGCGGCGTCGGCCGCAGCGTCGCGGGCGTCGCGCCAGTAATCCGCCGGATCACGGTCCTCTCCCGCCACGACGGTCCACAGGGCCGGCGCAGCGCCGTGGATCAGACGCGGCAGAGGCTCGTCGCGGATCATCGCCCGCAGATCCTCGTTGGGAGGCAGGTTGGCGGCGATGATCAGCAGCACGCTCGACACGAGCACACCGGCGAGCATGCCGAAAAGCGCGCCGCCCACCTTGTCGAGCCAACCCAGCACGGTCAGGCGAATGAGCTTCGCCACGCCCCAGGCCACCAAGCGCGTCACCACGATACCGAGTACGACCACCAGGATCCAACCTGCCGGCGTGGCGATCCGCGGCGGCAGACCCGTACTCGCATCCAGCCATCCGCCGACCGGGGCGCCCCATTCGGCGGCGACCATGATCGCCACGGTCACGCCCACCAGCTCCAGGACCCGGCGGATCAATCCGGCGCGCCAACCCATGGCGCCGGCGAACAACAGCACTCCCGCCACAGTCATCGTCAGCCAGGACATGGCACCCTCCTCAACCGGCCAGCAGCTTCTTGACCGCGGCGCTCACCCGGCCGCCCTCGGCCCGGCCGGCGATCTTCGTCATAGCGGCCTTCATGACCTGCCCCATCTCCTTCATGGATACGGCGCCGGTCTCCTCGATGGCTTCGCGGACGAGCCCCTCGAGGATCGCGTCATCCATTTCGGCGGGCAGATATTCCTGGACCACCGCCATCTCCGCCTCGAGGGCCGGAATCATCTCCTCGCGGCCGGCGTCGCGGGCGCCCTGGATGGAGTCCTTGATCTTCTTGGCGTAGGAACGCACGACCTTCACGACGTCGTCGTCGTCCAGCTCTTCCCGGGTGTCCACTTCGATCTGCTTGATCGCCGCGGACATCATGCGCAGCACCTGGAGCCGGTCTTTGTCCTTGGCCTTCATGGCCGTCACCGTCTCGAGTTTGAGACGATCCGCCCGTTCACCCTTCGCCATCACACACCTCCGCGGAGGGTCCACCCTCCGATTCGTGAACCAGGCCGCAAGCGGCCAGATACCGTTCCCTCATGGACACCAAGGGCACCAGGCCCGCTATCGCGGCGGTTTCGGCCCGAAGGCGATGTGGTCCCAACCTGACGGCGCGACCGGACTGATCGAGTCGCGCCACTTCGTCGTCGCTCCAGCCGCCCTCAGGGCCCACGCACCAAACGATCTCCGCGACGCAAGACGCTCCGGCGCCGAGCAGCAGAGCCGGCTCGGCCAAGTCACGAGGCTCAAGCACTTCGTCGGCGCCCGGCGCTTTTCCGCGGCTGCGTGCCAGACCATAGCAGACGAGGCGGCGGACGTCCTGGTCGAGGTATTGCGCGGGCGGAACCGGCTCGGCCAGCTCTGGACACCACGTACGCCCCGACTGCTTGACGGCCGACTGCAGGATCGTTTCCCAGCGGCGCTGGCGGCCGGCGCTCGGGTCGACTTCCGCGAAGCGCGACGTCAGCGGCACGATGCGGTGGACACCCAACTCGGTCGCCTTCTCGAGCAACCACTCCCAGCGCTTGCTCTTGATCACGCCGCAGGCCAGCACCAGACGCGGAGCGGCGAGTTCGACCTCGTCGCGTTCCATGTCCAGGATCTCGAGGGCGGCCCCGTCGGTTCGTGCGTCCCGTAGGATCGTGCGGAAGCGGCGTCCCCGACCGTCGGTGACCAGGACCTCCTGGCCGACCTCCGTACGCAGCACTCGCAGCAGATGTCGGGATTCTTCGGCGGGCAGGCGGAGCGACGCTCCTGGGATAGGGGCGTTCGGGATCATCTCGGGATGAACATGGAACTGTCGCATGGCCCTCCCGCAACGGAGCGTTTAGGAAAAGAGTTTGCGTCCCGGAGCTGGGACACTGCGGCTCAGGCCTTCCCGCAGTTTCTCGAGGCTCTCCTTGTCTTCCTTGGAGAGGGAGTCAGGAGTCCAACCGATGACGCGCACGAGCTGGTCGCCCGCACCGCCTCGATTCAGACGCGGCAGTCCTTTGCCTCGCAGACGGAAGATCTTGTGGCTCTGGGTGCCGGCGGGAATCTTCAGGGCCACCCGGCCTTCGATGGTCGGCACCTCGACCTTGGCGCCGAGGATCAAGTCCAGGGGCGAGACTGGCATATCCACCAGCACGTCGTCGCCGTGGCGTTCGAAGACGTCGTCCTCGAGCACCTCCATCACCACGCGCAGGTCGCCGTTGGCGCCGCCCTGATGACCGGCGTCCCCCCGGCCGGGAAGCTCCATGAAGTTGCCGGTGCTCACGCCGGCGGGAACGCGCACTTCGACGGTCTCCTCCCCGCGCAGCGTGCCGGTACCGTGGCAGTCGTGGCAGGGGTCGGACACGAGGGAGCCGCGCCCCTGGCACTGGGGGCAGGCGCCCTCGCTGACCATCTGGCCCAGGAGCGTCCGGCGCACCTGGCGGACACGACCCATGCCATTGCACTGGGTGCACGTCGTCGCCTTGCTGCCGGCCGCGGCGCCGTCGCCGCCGCAACCGCTGCAGAGGACCTGCTTGCGGACTTTGAGCTTCTTGGTGGTTCCGTCGGCGACTTCCTTGAGGGTGAGCTTGAGCTTGATCTGCAGATCGTGGCCACGGTTCGAGGGACCGCGACCCCCCGTCCCGCCTCCCATGCCGCCGCCGAAGATGTCGCCGAAGCCGCCGAAGTTGCGCAGAAAAGACTCGAGTGCATCGTTCAGATCGAAGTCGCCGGCGTAGGCGCCGCCGCCGAAGCCCGCACTCTGCTGGAAGGCGGCGTGCCCGAATTGATCATACTGGGCCCGCTTCTGGGAATCCTTGAGCACCTCGTAGGCCTCGGTGGCCTCGCGGAAGCGTTCGGCGGCGGTGGGGTCGTCCGGATTGCGATCCGGATGCTCCTTCACCGCCACCTTGCGGTAGGCCTTCTTGATCTCCTGCTCGGTGGCGTCGCGGGACACGCCCAGGGTTTCGTAGAAGTCTCGTTGCGTCGCCATGGTTTCCTCCGGCCCTACTGGGCGACAATCACGCGTGCAGGTCTGAGGACCATGTCGCCGAGCTGGTACCCGGCTTGGGCGATTTCGAGAACGGCTCCACTGTCGAGGTCGCCGCCGGGCACCTGGGCCACCGCCTCGTGAAGACGGGGATCGAACTCGTCGCCAACCGCCACCTCGATGCGCAGCAGATTGCGACGTTCGAGGTTCTCCTGCAGTCGGTTGTGAATCAGTTCCACGCCTTGACGGAAAGCGACTTCGCCGTCACCGTTCTCGTCGGTCTCGGCGGCCAGCGCACGGTCGAAACCGTCGAGGACATCCAGAAGGTCGCGCATGACGTCGGCCACGGCGAACACGCGGGCTTCGACGACTTCGCGGCGTGTGCGCTTGCGCAGGTTGTCCTGCTCGGCGATCGATCGCATCCAGCGATCCTTGTAATCGTCGCGCTCGCGGGCGAGCTCCCCTTCAGGGGACAGAACGGCGGTCTCTTCCGCACCATCGGCTACGGCGTCGCTCGTTTCCTCCACGGCACCGGCGACGACCGCTTCCTCAGCGACGGACGGTTCTTGCGTCTTATCGGAACTCTTCTTCTTACTCATGCGCTTCGGGTCTCCTGCTCCGCGGACAGCGGTCCGCTTAATCCAAATTCTTCAAGGTGCGAACCAGGACCTGCATACCCTGGATCGCCCGATCATAGGACATGCGCCGCAGACCGAGAACCGCCAAGACACCCCGCCGTCCGTCCATGGCGAAGGGCGACGAGACAAGACTGAAGGCCTGCAGCTCGTCGACCGGATTCTCCGACCCGATCCAAACCGCAATTCCCTCGTCGTTCTCAGGGCTGAGCCTGCGCAGAGTCGAACGGATCGTCCGCGGCGACTCCAGGAAACGCACGAGGTTCTTCAGACGGTCGGGTTCCGAGAACTCGGGTTCGTCCAGGACATTGGCTACGCCCATGAGCTCCAGCTCCCCCTCCTCAACGTCCGAGAAGATGTCCCCGCTTTGACGTGCCAGCTCCTGGGCACAACGCCCCACTTGATTGTCGCTGGCGTCGAGACCTTCGAGGGCGCCGTCGCGGATTTCGCGGATCGTCCGTCCGCTGATCCGTTCCGAGAGGATCCGCGCCGCGTCGTGCAGGACTTCAGGGGTGAATTCCTGCTCCACGGCTATCGTACCTGTCCGCACCAGGGCGTTTTCGAGCACCAGCACCATCAGGATCCGCCGACCCTCCTTGGGATAGAGGTCAAGACGTTCGGCTCTGACCGCATCCCAGGTCGGGCCGAGGATAATCCCGATGCTGTCGGTCAAGCGGCTCAGCAACGCAGCGAGGGCTTTGACCATCGCCGGGGAACCATTGGTACGCTGGAGCTCCCTGACCACCGTGGGGATCATGCTCGACGAATCGTGACTCGGCTCAACAGCCTGATCGAGAACTTGATTCACGAAGTGCCGGAACCCCTTGTCAGTAGGGACTCTACCGGCAGACGTATGCGGTTTGACGAGGAACCCGGTCTCCTCCAAACGCTGCATATCGCCCCGAACGGTCGCCGACGACACCGCACCACCGAGCCAGCGTGCCACCAACGTGGAGCTGACCGGCACTCCCGCCTCGCTATAGAGGCGGACCACGGCCGCAAGGACCCTGGCTTCCCTGTCGTCCCTGAGATTCATGCTCGGGTCGTTCCGTTGGGATGGTGCTGTTTCGAGTCGCGACAAGGTAGTCTGCCCTCGCCGGACGTGTCAACCCGTGCGCACCGCTCCGGTACGATCACATGCGAGGACAACCAGGACTCGATCGCGTCGATCCTGAGGAATCCGCGGGTGGTCAGACGCAATCGGTGACGGTCCAGGACCCAGAGCTCCTCTGCGCATCCCGCCGCCAGGGCCTCCTCGCTCACCGCGAGCCGATCGAGGTCCACACCCTCGCAGGTCCGCAACGCGAGGATGGCGGCTTCGAGCCGCCCGGCGGCCCCGTCGAGCAGCTCCCACGACGCTTCGGGCAATCGACCCGCGTCGATCGCAGCGAGGTACCGATCCGTCGCAGCATGGTTGGCATGGCGGCGGCGCCCCCAGAAACCATGAGCTCCCGGTCCCAACCCTAGGTAGGGTCGACGTCGCCAGTAAGCACTGTTGTGTCGGGATTCCTGTCCCGGCAGACAGGCGTTCGAAACCTCGTACTGTTCATATCCCAGGGCGTTCAGAGCCGAGAGAGCCGCCAGATACACCGCCTCGACTCGTTCATCCGGATCGGGGGCGATGCGCCCTTCGGCTGCGGCGCGCGTCAGAGCGGTCCCCGGATGCCATTCGAGGATGTAGAAGGAGATGTGCCCGACTCCCAGTGCCCTCGCCTCGGCGAATTCGGCGGCCAGCGCCTCGGGAGTCACCCCCGGGGCCAGGATCCAGTCGGCCGACACGCGATCGAAGTGCGCACAGGCCCGTTCCAGGGCCGCACGGGTCGTTGCAGCATCGGCGGCCCGGCCGAGCAGATCGAGAGTGCCGTCCCTCAGGCTCTGCACGCCGAGGCTGACGCGGTTGACCCCCGCTTGAGACCACGTGATTGCCGTATCCTCGTCGAAGCTCTCGGGGTTGGCCTCTGCGGTCACCTCGGCATCGTCGGCCAGGTTCAGCCTGCCGCGCAACCCGTCGAGGAGATCCCGGAACAGCTCGGCTTCGAGGATGGACGGAGTGCCTCCCCCGATGTAGAGCGTGTCGACCGGGCGCAAGCCGGCCCTCAGCACGGAACTCTGATCCCTCCGCAAGTCGAGTTCTGCCAGGGTGGCCTCGACCGTACGACGCCTCAGCTCGGCGTCATGGTGGTCGGTGCGGGCGAAGTGACAGTACGAACAGATGCTGGCGCAGAAGGGCACGTGGACGTAGACGCCCCCGCCCCGGGCAGGTCGGGACGGGGGCGTCGGCTGCATTCCCGGTGCGGTCACCGGATCAGATCGCCGAGGCGACTGAAGCGGGGCAGTGTCCGCTCCTTGTCCCACGACCAATAGAGGAAGATCGCCTTGCCCTTGATGAGATCCACGTCGAGGGGTCCCCAGTAGCGGCTGTCGGCGCTGTTGAAGCGGTTGTCGCCCATCATGAACAGAAAACCTTCGGGAACCACGTAAGGGGCCCTGATCTCCTTGGCATGATCTCGCAGAGCCTGCAGGTGGGGCAGCAGCCTCGGCATGGTCAGAATCTGCTCCTCGATCACATGGCTGCGCAAGGCTTCGAGGTGCGGACTCACGACCGCTGCGTCGAGACCGGCGCCGCCGGCCAGGGCCGCCTCGAAGAGCTCGAGAAACAGCCGCGGCGTCATGCTGCGCACCGCCAACGACTCCGCGAGTCCGAACTCCTGGTTGAGCACCTGGGTCGCCCGCGCCGGATCATGGTTCGTGTGCGGTTTGACACGCGCATCGTCGGGGCGCATCGAGGTGTCGAGCCCGGGAGAATCGAGGTCGTCCTCGTACTCCTTGCCGTTGACGAAGAGCAGCCCGTTGCGCACTTCGACCCGGTCTCCCGCCACGGCCACACAGCGCTTGATGTAGTCCTGGTCGCGGTCCAGGGGATATTCGAAGACGATGATGTCGCCCTGCTGAGGTTGGCGGATCGCCGGGAACTTGAAGACGGGCAGCCCACTCAAGAGCGTCCAGTTGACCAACGGCACGCGGAGACGCTCAGGCGTTTCGGCGCCGTAGAGGAACTTGTTGACGAAGAGGAAGTCCCCGACCAGCAGGGTTTTCTCCATCGAACCTGTCGGAATGCGGAAAGCCTGGATCACGAACTGACGGATCAGCAGGGCCACCATCACGGCCGTAAGGATGGGCTTGATGTGGTCGGCCCACAATCGGCGCCAGGTGCCGAGACGAGCGGTCGCGGGTTGCGGCTGCGCCGTCTTGCGGGCTGCGAACTTGGCCATGTCGTCCTCCTCCCCCTTCCGGGGATGCCTGTTCAGCGCTCTACCTTCAGCACGGCCATGAAGGCTTCCTGGGGAATTTCCACTGACCCCACCTGCTTCATGCGGCGCTTGCCTGCCTTCTGCTTCTCGAGCAGCTTGCGCTTGCGGGAAATATCGCCGCCGTAACATTTGGCGGTCACGTTCTTGCGGAACGCCTTGACGTTCGTCCGCGCGATCACGCGGTTGCCGATGGCGGCCTGGATCGCCACCTGGAACATCTGACGCGGGATGAGCTCCTTGAGCTTGCGGCAGATCTCCATGCCCCAGTGGTGGGCCTTGTCGCGGTGCACGATGAAGGCCAGGGCGTCGACGGGCTCGCCGTTGATCATGATGTCGAGCTTGATCAGGTTGCCCGCGCGGTGCTCGGTGTACTCGTAGTCCATCGAGGCATAGCCGCGGGTCACCGACTTGAGCTTGTCGTAGTAGTCGACCACCAGCTCCGACAGCGGCAGGTCGAACTCGATGTTCACCCGCTCGGTGTCGATGTACTCCATCTTGCGCTGGGTGCCCCGGCGCTCGAGGGTGATCTGGATGATTGCGCCGATGAACTCCTTGGGCGAGATCACCGACAGGCGTACGAAGGGTTCGCGGACATCGGTGATCTCCTGGGACGGCGGCATCAGCGCCGGGTTCTCCACCAGCAGGATCTTGCCATCCTTGTCCACGACCTCGTACTCCACATTGGGCAGGGTCGCGATGAGGTTCAGGTCGTATTCGCGCTCGAGACGCTCCTGGATGATCTCCAGGTGCAGCAGCCCGAGGAACCCGCAGCGAAAACCGAAGCCGAGGGCCGCGCTCTTCTCGGGCTCGAAAGTCAGGGCCGCATCGTTGAGCTGCAGCTTCTGCAGGGCGTCCTTGAGGTTGTCGTAGTCGTCGTTGTCGGTGGGATAGAAGCCGCTGAAGACCATGGGCTTCGCTTCCGAATACCCGGACATGGCCTCGAGACAGGGATCGTCCACGAGGGTCACGGTGTCGCCCACGCGGATGTGGCGCACGTCCTTGGCGCCGGTGGCGATGTACCCCACCTCCCCCGCGCTCAGCTCCTTGCGCGGGACGCGGCTGAGTCGGAACCAGCCGATCTCCCCCACCTCGTGATCACGCTGCTGCTGGATCAGACGGATGCGCTGCCCCTTGGCAATGGTGCCCTGCATCATGCGCACGTACGCCACCGCACCGACGTAGGGATCGAAGATGGAGTCGAAGATGAGGGCCTGGGCCTGGGCCTTCACATCGCCTGCCGGCGGCGGCACCTGGGCGACGATGGCCTCGAGCAGCGCGTCGACGCCCTCTCCGGTCTTGGCGCTGACCCTGATGACTTCCGAGGCATCGCAGCCGATCAGATCGACGATCTGGTCGGTCACCGCATCGGGGTCGGCGGCCGGCAGATCGATCTTGTTGATGACCGGCAGGATCGTCAGGTTGTGTTCAACGGCCAGATAGAGGTTGTTGATGGTCTGGGCCTGAATCCCCTGGGCCGCATCGACGACCAGGATGGCGCCCTCGCAGGCTGCAAGGCTCCGGGACACTTCGTAGTGAAAGTCCACGTGGCCGGGCGTGTCGATGAGGTTGAGCGTATAGGTACGGCCGTCCTGCGCTGCATACTCCATGCGGATCGGATGGCTCTTGATGGTGATGCCGCGTTCCTGCTCCAGGTCCATGGAGTCCAGCACCTGAGCCTTACGATCCTTGCCGATGACGGTGCCTGTCAGCTCGAGCAGACGGTCCGCCAGAGTGGACTTGCCATGGTCGATATGCGCGATGATGCAAAAATTGCGGTACTGGTCCATCGTTTCACGATCGTTCAGGTGTCAAAAGCTGGTACGCCAGCTCATCAGCACGACGCCGACAGGCGATGCGGTCGGCAGTTCCACTGGTTGTGGTACGTCGGCGGGGTCCCAGCCCTCGGGAACCGGCGCATCGTCACGGTCGAAGTTCTGCAAGTGCGCGCCGACGTAGGCGTCGAGGGCGGCGATCAACAGGATGCTGCCGGCCCACCAGAAGTTGTCGCGCATGCTCTCGATATGTTCCTTCACGTACACGGTGCCTTGTCCCGGCTTGTCGTGATAATAGTCGTTGAAGCCTCCGGGATCCAGGTGAGCCAGACGCGCCCGGGACCTCTCGGCCTTGCGGTCGTGCATGATCGCCCTGGTCATATAGAACATGTCGAAGGCGAAAACTGCCACCGAACGCCAGCCGTTGTCAGCGGCCATCTGACCCCAACCGGGGAAAACAGGTGTCATGAGCACCGCGGCAGTCGGCGACACATTCGGCCGCAAGCCGCCGATTTCGACGGTGCCGCCCATCAAGGTCAACGTCGAATCGAGGACCGCCACGGACGGTTCCTCCCCAGCAGGTCCACTCTCGACCTCGGTCGCGCACACGGCGACGGAACTGCAGAGCAGAACGATCACCGACATCATGCGAACCAGGCTCATGACTTCGCCTCCGGTACCAGGACCCGCAAGGCTGCGGGTTCAACTTGAAAGCGCCACGTGCCCGCCGGAATCCTCGCCGCCTCGCCGTCCCAATGGACGGCCAGGGACGTCTCGGTAACGACCTCTGCCGCCGTGGCCCTGGGGTACAACACATAAGGACTGGCCAGGTGCCCGCCGTCGATCGTCTTCGGCAGGGTTCTCAGCAATGCATGCAACGGCATGGCGCGGACCATGCAGAAGTCCAACCGGCCATCTCCTGGATCGGCGTTGGGTGTGAGCCGGAAACCGCCGCCGCACTGCACACCGTTGCCGGCCTCGACGAGGGTCCAGTCGTCCTCAACGACCAGCGGCCCGTCGTCCGTTTCGAATCGCCACGTCGCCCGTACAGTCCGCCGCCGGCCGATTTCGACGAGCGTAGCAATGGGATAACGCCACCGGCCCCAGATCCTGGGCACGCCAGCCGCACGCAACGACACCTCACCGTTCATGAACAACCCGCAGGAGTTCACGAAGAAGCGGTCTGCAAAGCGTGCCGTATCCACGAAGATCTCACGCCCGCTTTGAATGGCTGCGACGCCCGCGGCGATATCGCGGATCCCGAGTCCCTGGGCAAAGTCGTTGCCGCTGCCGCAGGGCAATACCGCCAGCGGAGTCCCGGTGCCGTTCAGGCCTCGGGCCACTTCGCTGACCGTGCCGTCGCCTCCGGCCACGATCACCAAAGGATGGTGCCCCGTCGCCGCCGCCGCATAATCGGCGGCCTCGCCGGCGGCGCGAGTGGCCAGGATCTCGGCCTCGATTCCCAGTGGTTTCAGGAGTTCTCGGAGCCCAGCAGCGTCAAGACGACCCCGCGCCGCGCCGGCGATGGGGTTGAGGATGACCGCAGCGCTGGACATGGATCTCCCCGGATCGTCGCAAGGGCTCAGCGTCAAAGGACGCGGCCTGGGCCGCGTCCATCTCGGGCGGTGCGGACTGGCGGGAATGTGTGGGAATCGAACCCACCTCGGACGGTTGTCGCGCCCGACACAAGGATTTGAAGTCCTGGGAAGCCACCAGGCCCCATCCACTCCCACGGTCTCGGCATCATAATACACGGATCCGGAAGCGACCAACCGCAATATAGGTCAACCGCGGTGGGCAATCATCTCGATCTCGATCCGGGCGTCGATGGGCAGCCTGGCCACTTCAACGGCTGAGCGGGCAGGCGGTGCAGCGTCGAAATATTCCTTATAGATCTCGTTCACCGCGGCGAAATCATTCATGTCCGCCAAAAACACCGTCACCTTGACGACGTCGGCCAGGCTCATGCCGCCGGCCTCGACAACAGCCTTGGCGTTGTTCAGAGCGCACCGCGCCTGATCCTGGATGCCGGGTCCCACGAACTTGCCGGTGGCCGGGTCCAGACCCAGCTGCCCGGCGGTGAAGAGCAGGCCACCCGAGACGATGCCCTGGCTGTAGGGGCCGAGGGCGGCGGGCGCATGTTCGGTGGCGATCACTTTGCGGGACATGGGCGTCCTTTCGCGGCGGGTCTATTCGACCGTCACCGACTTGGCCAGGTTGCGGGGCTGGTCCACGTCGGCACCGCGGAGCACGGCGATGTGGTAGGCCAGCAGCTGCAGTGGCACCACCGCAAGCAGCGGGGTGAGCATGTCCGGCGCCGCCGGAATGCGGATCACGTGATCGCTCATGTCTGCGATCTCGGTCTCATCCTCGGTCACGATGCTGATGATCTTGCCGTTGCGGGCCTTCACTTCCTGCACGTTGCCCTTGATCTTCTGGTAGCTGCCGTCGCGGGTGCAGATCACCACGACCGGCATGTCCGGATCGATCAGGGCGATCGGACCATGCTTCATCTCCGCCGCTGGATAGCCCTCGGCGTGGATGTAGCTGATCTCCTTGAGCTTCAGTGCTCCCTCTAGAGCGATGGGGAAGTTGTAGCCGCGGCCCAGGTACAGGAAATTGCTGTGATCCTTGTACATCTTCGCGATCTCGAGGATAGCGTCGGACTGCTCCAAGATGCCGGCGATCTTGGCCGGAATCTTCTCCAGCTCGGCCAACAGACGCATACCCCGCTCGCTCGACATGGAATTGCGCCGCGCGAGCATGATCGTCAGCAGAATCAGGATGGTGACCTGGCTGGTAAAGGCCTTGGTCGAAGCCACACCTATTTCAGGACCGGCGTGGATGTAGATGCCACCGTCGGTCTCCCGTGCAATGGTCGAGCCCACGACGTTGGTCAGGCCGAGCACCTTGGCGCCGCGGCGCTTTGCCTCGCGCATGGCCTCGAGGGTGTCGATGGTTTCGCCGCTCTGGCTGATGGTCAGGCACAGGGTGCCCGGTTCGATCACCGGAGAGCGATAACGGAACTCCGAGGCGTACTCCACCTCCACCGGAATGCGGGCGTACTCTTCGATGAGATACTCGCCGAGCAGGGCGGCGTGCCAACTCGTGCCGCAGGCCAAAATGATGATCCGGCGCACGTTCCGCAGTTCCCAATCGGTCAAGCGCAGGCCGGCGAGCTTGACGTCGCCGGTGTCGAGCAGGATACGGCCGCGGTAGGCATCGCGGATAGTTTCCGGCTGCTCATGGATCTCCTTGAGCATGAAGTGCTGAAAACCACCTTTCTGAATCTGGTCCAGGTCCCAGCTGATCTCCTGGATCTCCTTGTCCACCTCGATGTTGTCCACGGTCGTGGTCTTCACGCCTTCGGGGGTCAGCGTCACGATCTCGCCGTCGTCGAGATAGATGACCTGGCGGGTTTCACCCAGAATGGCCGCCACGTCGCTGGCCAAGTAGTTGCAGCCGTCCCCCACGCCCACGACCAGAGGCGAGCCCTTGCGGGCGCCCACGATGGTGTGGGGCTCGTTGCGGTGGATCACTGCGATGCCGTAGGTACCCTCCACCAGACCCATCACCTTACGCACCGCGGTTTCGAGGCAGCCGTGATAGTGATGGCCGATGAGATGGGCCAGCACTTCGGAATCGGTTTCCGAGATGAACGTGTGGCCCTGGGATTCGAGCTGAGTCTTGAGCACCTTGTAGTTCTCGATGATTCCGTTGTGCACGATGGCTACGTCGCCGTCATGGTCGGTGTGGGGATGGGAGTTGATGGTGTTGGGGGCGCCGTGGGTGGCCCATCGCGTGTGGGCGATGCCGCAGGTGCCAGGTACGACCTGCTGGCTCAGCGCGGCCTCGAGGGCGCTCAGCTTGCCTTCGCGCTTGATCACATGAAGACCGCCGTCGACCACGGCGATGCCGGCGCTGTCGTATCCCCTGTATTCGAGACGGCGCAGCCCCTCCACCAGGATGTCTGCGACCTGCTTGTCACCTGTAATGCCAACGATTCCACACATAGAGTTGCCCCCGTTCTCAATCCTTGATCAGCGCACGGGTCCGCTCGATGAGCGCTCGCGCTTCATGTTCGGTTGCCGCTTCGGCGATGATACGGACAATAGGTTCGGTGTTCGATGCACGCACATGAACCCAGGCGTCAGGCCCCTGCCAGCGCACGCCGTCACGGCCGTCGATCGTACCGACGCCCAGCGCCGCCATACGATCGGTGACAATATCGGCCGCCAGCGGAGATTCTTGATCGAACTTGTCTTTTACCATCGCGACGGGAGGATATCCGTCGACGATCTCCCGCAGCGACTTGCCCGTATCGGCCATCTGCTGCAGAACCATGGCGATACCCACCAGAGCATCGCGCCCCGGATGTAAGGCCGGGTAGATGATTCCCCCATTGCCCTCGCCTCCGACCACGGCGCCGTGGGAAAGCATGTCCGCCACCACGTTCGCTTCGCCCACCGGAGTCCGGCGGACCTTGGATCCGTGACGGGCCGCCACGATCTCCACCAGGCCTGTCGTCGACAGGTTGATCACCACGTCGCCCGGCTCCCGACCGAGCAGGAAGTCTACGCAGACCGCCAGGGTCAGTTCTTCGCTCAACACCGTGCCCTCGTGGTCGACCAGGACCAACCGGTCCACATCGGGATCCACGGCGAAGCCCAGGTCCGCCCCGGCGGCGGTGACGGCTTTGCCGAGGCCTTGCAGATTGGCGGGTGTGGGCTCTGCGGGATGGGGGAACAGCCCCGAGCATCCACAGTAGAGCGGCACACAGGTGCAGCCCAAGCGTTCGAGCAGAGCCGGCACGATGAAGCCTCCGGCACCCTCTACGGCATCGACGGCCACCGTCAGTTTCTTGGCGGCGATCGCATCACGGTCGAGCCAGGGCAACGCCATCAAAGCGTCGAGATGAAGGTCGTCGGCGTCATCGCGTTGGACGATCGCGCCGAGACAGTCCCAGGGTACATGCCCGGCCAGGTCGTCGATATGCAGAGCCACGAGCTCGCGATTTTCGTCGGCGCTGAGGAACAACCCCTCGTGCTGAAGCAGCTTCAGTGCGTTCCAGGGCTGGGGATTGTGGCTCGCCGTGATGATCACGCCGCCCACGGCGTCGGACTCCTGAACCATCATCTCGGTGGTCGGCGTGGTCGCCAGACCGATGTCGACGACCTGATGACCCGTGGACATCAGCGAGGCGGAGACGGCCTGGAAGATCATCGGGCCGGATGGGCGGCTATCCCGACCCACCACCACGGGTCCCGGCGGCAGCCAACGGCCGAAGCTCGCAGCCCAACGGGCAGCGACCACGGCGTCCAAACCGTCGCCGATGATACCCCTGATCCCAGAAACACTGATTTTCAAGCCCATGGAGGTTCCTTCCAATGAGACAGGCGGCCAAAAGCGCAAAAAGCGCTACCCGGGCCGGGCGTCCACATAATCCGTCAGTCAAGGGGGGGAATGTGGAGCCGATGTGGGGACTCGAACCCCAGACCTGCTCATTACGAGTGAGCTGCTCTACCAGCTGAGCTACATCGGCCCGATCAAGGTGGGAAGTGGTGCCTGGGGGCGGATTTGAACCACCGACACCCGCATTTTCAGTGCGGTGCTCTACCAACTGAGCTACCCAGGCATGTTCCCTTGTCCCGCGCGGCGGCGGTCCGGGAATAAAACACTCCGGACTCCCCCCTGTCAAGCGCCGCACGGTTGTTTTTGAACCGCAGGATCATACATCGGAACCGGCGATGTGACCACTCCCATCACCATCATCGATCGTCGTAACCCCTTGGATGTTCTTGGTGCCAGCGCCAAGCGTCGCCCAGGATGGTCTCCAGGTCGCTGGCGACGGGACGCCAACCCAGAACAGCTTCGGCCTTGGCGTTCGAGGCCACAAGGCGCGCCGGATCTCCGGAACGTCGGCCTCTGACTACTGGAGCGAAGTCCTCTCCCACGACCCGTGATGCCACATCGATGATCTCACGCACCGACCGGCCCGTCGCCGTACCGAGATTGATGGGCGTCAGTCCGGGGCGGTCCACCGCCTCGATGGCCTTCACGTGGGCTTCAGCGAGGTCCCGCACGTGGATGTAGTCGCGGATGCAGGTGCCGTCTGGGGTCGGATAGTCGTCGCCGAAGATCTGAAATTCGAAGTTGGGATCGATTCGGGAAAGCAGAATCCGCGGAATCAGGTGTGTTTCCGGTGCGTGGTCCTCTCCCAACGCGCCGTCGGCGCCGCAGGCGTTGAAGTAACGCAATGCGGTGGCGCACATTCCCGTCTGACGGGCTGCGTCGGCGAGAGCCCACTCGATCGCCAACTTGGTTCGGCCGTAGGGGTTGACCGGGGCAAGACGCGCATCCTCGTCGATGGTCTCGACGTCGGGCTCGCCGTAGACGGCGGCCGATGACGAAAAAACAAAGCGCGGGACACCCGCCTCGAGAGCGGCGCCTACCAGGTTCACGCTGCCGGCCACGTTGTTGCCCCAGTACTTTAGGGGGTTCGCCACCGACTCGCCCACCAGGCTGAATGCGGCGAAATGCACCACGGCGTCGAAACGACGAGCCAGCACGATGGCCAGGGATTCCGGATCGAGGAGACTGCTGTCGTGCAGTGGGAGGCCAGCAGGGACGGCACTGCGGTGCCCGGTGCTGAAGTCGTCGAAAATCTCCACATCGTGGCCGTGCTCCAGCAACCGCCTGACGGTGACGCTGCCGATGTAACCTGCGCCGCCGGTAACCAAGACCTTCATGCCTCGCCGCCTTTCCCCACCTTCAAGCGTTCGAACCGGGCCGCCAGGTGTCGTCCGGTCACCGACGCGTCCATGGCAGCCAGCGCCTCTGGTGTACCACAGCCGACCACGCGGCCGCCGTCAGCCCCGCCGCCGGGTCCCAGATCGACGATCCAGTCGGCCTGCGCAACGAGATCGAGATTGTGCTCGATCACGATCACCGAGTGCCCATGATCCACCAATTCGTGGAGAACCAGGGCCAGCTGGGCCACATCGTGAATGTGCAGGCCCGTGGTCGGTTCGTCCAGCAGGTAGAGGTTGCGCTTACCCGACGGCGTTCCCAGCTCCCTGGCGATCTTCAGGCGTTGGCTCTCGCCGCCTGAAAGGGTCGTGGCGGATTGACCCAGGGTCAAATACCCCAATCCCACTTTGCGCAATATCCACAGCTTGTCGCGGATGGCGTTCTCGCCTTGGAAAAAAGCCAGAGCGTCTTCCACGGTCAGTTCGAGGATCTGGGCGATGGTCTTGCCCCGAATGCGGACTTCAAGGGTGGCGGGATTGAAGCGAGTGCCGGCACAAACATCGCAGGGCACGCTGATGTCCGCCATGAAGTGCATTTCGACCCGATGCTCACCGAGTCCCTGACATTCCGGGCAACGGCCGCCGGCCGTGTTGAAGCTGAATCGTCCCGCCTCGTAACCGCGGGCCCGGGCTTCGGGCGTGGCGGCGAAGAGTTCTCGGATATGGGTCAACACCCCGAGGTAGGTGGCAGGATTGGAGCGACTCGACTTGCCGATGGGCGTCTGATCGACCCGGATCACCTTGTCGATCCTGCTGGCTCCCTGGAATCCGGTGAACGGCAGACCGCGCTCGGGTCCGCCCTGAGCCTTACCGGTCAGCCCGTCGTAGAGGCAGTCGTTCATCAGAGTGCTCTTGCCCGACCCCGAGACCCCCGTGAAGCAGACCAGCCTGGCGAGGGGAATCGCCACATCGAGCTTGTTCAGATTGTGACGCCGGGCGCCCTTGACCACGAGCATATGCGTGTCGTCGGGCCGCGCTCGCTGACGTTCGGGGAGACGGCGTCTGCCTGTCAGATAGTCGGCCGTCAGGGTCTCGCCGTGGTCCAGCAAGCCTTGCAGGGTTCCCTGATAGACGACTTCACCGCCACGGGTTCCTGCTTCGGGGCCCAACTCCACCATGTGATCGGCGGCGCGCAGGACCTCGGGATCGTGCTCGACCACGACCACCGTGTTGCCGATGTCCACCAAGTCGCGCAGCGTGGCGATCAGGCGGTCGACATCTGCGGGGTGCAGCCCCGTGGTGGGCTCGTCCAGAACGTAGAGCGTATCCACGAGACGCGACCCGAGAGCGTTGGCCAGGTGGATGCGCTGGGCCTCCCCTCCAGAGAGGGTGCGCGTGAGCCTGTCGAGGGTCAGGTATCCGAGCCCAACGCGGGACAAGAAACTCAGACGGTGCAGGATTTCCTGCTGCACGTCCCCCGCTGCGGCCCGGTCCGTCTTGGCCAAGCGGAGGGCCTCGACCTTGCGGAGAGCTTCGTCCAAGGACATGTGCCCGATCTGACCGATGTCAAAGCCGCCGACACGGACCGCCAGCGCCTCGGCGCGCAACCGGCTGCCACCGCAGGTGCGGCACTTCGTATCGCCCATGAAGCGACGCGTGAAAAAACGGTGATGACCCTTCTTCATCTCCTTGCGCATGTCCTCGAGGAAGGCGACGGCGCCGACGAACTTACCCGCCCGTCCCTCGAGCACCTCTCGCCGCTCCCCCTCCTTCAGCTTACGCCAGGGAACGTCGATCGGGATCTTCCTGGCCCGGCAGTGACGGATCAGGGCCGTGAAGCAATGGGCGAAGGTGTCTGTCCGCCAGGGCTTGATCGCACCGTCCATGAGGGTCAGGCCGTCGTCAGGAACGATCTTCTCCTCGTCGAATTCGAGCCGGTTGCCGAAACCGTTGCAATCGGGGCAGGCACCTTGCGGCGAATTGAACGAAAAGAGATGAGGCGTGGGTTCAGGAAAGACGCGGGCGCAGCCGTTGCAGACGCGCCGATCCGAGAAGGCAATCCTGCCGCCGAGGTCGCCTCCACGCAGCACGACCCAGCCGTTGGACTGCTGAAAAGCCAGTTCGAGGGCCTCGCCGAAGCGGGCGCGGGCTTTGGGCGCCAGGGAAATGCGGTCGACGATCACATCGACGACAGCGCCGGCCCCAGGCCGGGGCGCATCCTCGTCCTGAGCCTCGTCCAGACGGACGATCACGCCGCCGTCGGCGCCGCCGACCACGGCCCGCAGGAAGCCCTGGGCCAGCAAGGGTTCGGCCCAACTGCCGTCGGCGCCTTCCTGGCTGACATCTTGGGGGTAGGTCACCAGCACCGCCTCGCCTTCGTCCCAGCGTGCACGGGCGGCCTTCCAGACCGTCGACGGTGATTCCGGTTCGACACGCACTCCGCAGCCGGGACAGACGATCCGGCCGATCCGCGAGAAGAGTACGCGCAGGTAGTCGTTGACCTCGGTAACGGTGCCCACAGTGCTGCGGCCGCTGCGGGCCGCATTGCGCTGTTCGATGGCGATGGCGGGGCCGATGCCGTCGATCCAGTCGACATCGGGCTTGGGCATGCGCTCGAGGAACTGACGGGCGTAGGTCGACAGCGACTCGACGTAGCTGCGCTGGCCTTCGGCGTAGAGAGTGTCGAAAACCAGGGAGGATTTTCCCGAGCCGGAGAGCCCGGATACGGCGGTCAGTCGACCACGGGGAAAGTCCACGTCGACCGACTTCAGGTTGTGCTGGCGGGCGCCTCGGATGCGGATCACGTCGTCCATCGACCTCTCCTGCGAGCGCGGTCAACCCACGCGGATATGCGACCGCCCATCTTACCAACACTTTCAGATTCCGCCCAGGACAATTACCATGGAGGAGACCCGATCCAGGCCTGACGCCGACCCGGAGGACCCCGATGCCGCTGCCCGAAACCCGCGCCCTGCTCGATACCATCGCCACCCTGCGCGCCCCCGGCGGCTGTCCCTGGGACCAAAAGCAGACCCTCCCCGACGCCGCCCGCTACCTGCTGGACGAAGCCGGCGAACTCATCGACGCCGCCCTCTCGGGCGACCAGGACCACGTAACCGAGGAGCTGGGCGATCTGCTCTTCATGGTGGCCTTCTGTTGTCGGATCCACTCGGAAACCAGCGGCGCCGACTTCGAAGACGTGGCCCGCTCCGGCAACGACAAACTGATCCGCCGCCACCCCCACGTCTTCGGCGACGAGAACGCCGACGATCAGATCGAGAGCCAGGTTCACTGGAACGCCATCAAGACCGCCGAAAAGGAGGCCAAAGGCCTCGTCGAAGAGCCGACGGTGCTGAAGGATCTGCCCGCCTCGAGCTCTCCGTTGCGCCAGGCCCACGTCTACCAGAAGAACGCCGCCGAAGTGGGCTTCGATTGGCCCGACAACCACGGCGTCGTCGCCAAGATCCACGAGGAGCTCGCTGAAGTCCACGAGGCGGAAACCTCAGGCGACCATGACGCCCTCGTCCACGAGGTCGGCGATCTCCTGTTGGCCGTCGTCAACCTCGCCCGTCGCCTCGGCGTCGAGGCCGACGACGCCCTGCGTCTCGCCAACCGCCGTTTCCGCTCCCGATTCCGACACGTCGAAGGTCAATACGCCGACCACGACGCCATGCACAGCGCCTCACTGGACGAATTGGAGGCCCACTGGCAGGTCGCCAAGCGGGCCTCCTCCGATTCCTGATTCGGGCTATTCCGGGCACCCGTCCTCGTCCTCGACCCCGTCGTAGTCTTCGGGCTGGTCGGGACAGGCGTCGAGAGCATCGGGAATGCCGTCGAGGTCGTTGTCCAGATCCGGGCACCCGTCGTCGTCACGGTAACCGTCGAGATCCTCGGCCTCGTCTGGGCAGACATCGTCTTCGTCGGGAATGCCGTCGCCGTCGGCGTCGAAGAACTCCTCGGGGCAGCCGTCGTCATCCTGGTGGCCGTCGAAGTCTTCGGCTTCGTCGGGGCATTGATCGTTGACGTCGAGGATGCCGTCGCGGTCGTTGTCGGGATCGGGGACACCGTCGTGGTCCTTGAAGCCGTCGTGATCCTCGGGCAGCATCGGCGCCTGATCGATGACGTCGGGCACGCCGTCCTCGTCGTTGTCCGGATCGGGGCAGCCATCATCGTCGCGGAAACCGTCGAAGTCTTCGGCGTCGTCGGGACAGGGATCCACACGGTCTTTGAGACCGTCGCCGTCGCGATCGCGGCCGCCGACTGCGAAGCTCCATCCTACTCCCAACCTGACGACGTGGTCGGCCATGAGCGGACGGAAGGCCGTGGCGGGATCATCCAGCGACGTCGGCACATCGTAGGCGAGAGTCAACCCAGGACCCGTCTCCTCTCCCCAATGA
Source organism: uncultured bacterium (assembly GCA_937910695.1). Lineage (GTDB taxonomy): Bacteria > Krumholzibacteriota > Krumholzibacteriia > LZORAL124-64-63 > LZORAL124-64-63 > CALEMW01. The sequence continues at coordinate 12,423 of CALEMW010000217.1, read as the reverse complement.
ACTGCGGCGGACCACCAGGCCGGCTCCTCTCCGGATGTGACCACGGCGTCGGGATAAAAATGACGCGTATGTTCGACGGCCAGAGACACGTTCCCTTTGCGGAACTCGAGGGCAGCGGAGAACTCCAGCGGATCGTTGTCGCCGTCATCGCCCCCGTCCGGTACCGCCGGCACGGGATTGCCCCAGGCCGCGAACCGGCCGGCGCCGGCACCGCCGTATCCACCGCCCTGCACGTTCTCCCGTCGACCGAAGTTGGCGTGCAGCCGCATTTCCGGCACCGAGGCATCGGTCCAGGCCCGCAAGGTCACCGCCGCACCCAAGTACGTCGACCGTTCACCGGCTCCTAGGCCCAGCGCTTCGTCGCCCGTGGGCCACGTGGTCCGTACGTCGAGTGCCGTGGCCAGCCAGCGTCCCAGATGCAGGGGACTGAGCACCAGGCCCGCACCCGCATCGCCGAGACCCGAACCAGAGGCGTCGAAGCCCCAGGCTGGCAGAGCATCCGACCACGCATGGAAGGGCAGATCCATATGGAGGCGAAGCCACGAATTCAGGCCCGCCTCGACACTCAACCTTGTCGTCGTAGCAGAGACCAGATTCTCGTTCTCATCACCCGACACATCCACCGTCACCGGCGAGATGTCCAAGCCCAGAAGCACCAGTCCGTCCGGAGACGGCAGGGCGCTGATGGTCCTGTGGATCACGACCGAACGTTCGGCATGACGGCCCGTCGCGGGCCCCGCGATCATCGCCAGCAGGATTACCAAGACAATCGAGAGCCGCAGGTCAGGCTTCCGCATCGTGAGTCTCACCCTCTTCGGGAGGCGATGCTGCATCTTCGGCGGCTTCGGCGGGAGCTTCGGCGGCCTGGTTGCTCTGTTTGGCTTCATCGGTATAATTGAGTTGCAGTTCCATCACGGCACGGTCGAGCAGAGTCGAAACGTCGGGCACGAGATTGCCGCGGCACTTGGCCTGGAGCGCCTCGAGCAGATCGATGGAAAAGCGAGCGGCTTCGAGGTCGCGCTTGATCCCGCCGGCAGAAGGGTCGACCAGCTTACCCATCTGCACCATGGCCGTGGCCTGTATGTTCATCACGAGTCCGAGCAACACATGATCGTGGCGGTCGAGTTCCGGAGTCGGTGTATCCATATCATCCTCCTAGGTCTGGGGCCGCTCGTCGCCAGCCCCGGTCAAATTCGTCCTCGATGCTCCCCACGAGCATCTCGAGCAGGTCTTCCAATGTCACCAAGCCCACCGAAGTGCCGTATTCATCGGTCACGATGGCCATCTGTTGTCTGTGCCACCGCATCTCCTCGAACAGGGCCCACGGCGACATGGATTTCTCCACAAAGGGACACGTGCGGATCAACTCTGAAGGTATCCGCGTCCATTCAACATCGGGCGGATTGAACAGCAGATCCCTCACTAGGATCCACCCCTCCGGATGCAGCGGATCCTCGTGGTGGACCGGCAAGCGGCTGAACCCGGACACGGCGGCTGCATTACAGCACTCCTGGTACGAAGCGGTCAGAGGCAGGGTCACGACCCGGTCGAGGTGTGTCATCAGCGATGTCAGGTTCAGGTCCGACAACTCGAGACAGCGGCCGAGCAGTTCATCGAACAGCTGAGCTCCCTCGCCACCGGCATGGGCTCGCAGCAACGAAGCCAGTCCCTCGCGTCCAGGTCCCTCGCCGTCTCGCTTGCCTGTTCCAGGCAATACCTTTTGCAACAGACCTGAATACAACAGGAGGAAGGCACGGAGCGGAGCCATCAGCACCATCACCGCACGGAGGGGTCGGACCGAACGAAGCGTCAGTGATTCTGCATACTCGCGATAGAGGATTTTGGGGATAATCTCACCCAATATGATCACCAGCACCGACATCAACGCCGCGGCCATCACGTCGCCGCGGGGGCCGAAACGCACGATCATCGCGGCGGTCACCAACGAACTCGCCAGCACATTGAACAGGTTGGTGCCGATCAGGCAGGTGAGGATAGGATCCTCCACCCTGGTCAACATGCGCTGCAGCAAGGCGGCGGAGGCGCTCCTCGACCCGCGGAGTTCTTCCCTGAGCCGCAGTCGGCTCACGCTCATCAGTCCTGTCTCGGTCCCCGAAAAGAACGCCGACGCAAGCAGACAAAGCCCGGTGGCGACAGCGACCGTTCCGACCGACAGGGTACCCACACCCCCTACCGCCAGGGAACCGACAGCAAGAATGGCGGCGCCATGAATCATGACCGGGCCTCCGTGCCGTTCAGGACCTGAATCCGGATCCGTGCGACACGACGCTCGGCCATCTCAAGAACCGTATAGCGAAAGTCGTCCTCAACGAAGCGATCCCCGCGCTCGGGAATCCGGCCGAGATGGGCCATCACGTAGCCACCCACGGTGACATAATCGTGGGACGCCTTGAGGCGTGTTCCGACCAGCTCGTTGAGTTGGCGGAGATCCACCTGGCCCAGGACGATCCAGTTGCCGTCCGCCACGGCGACCACGACCTCGGCATCTCGATCCGTCTCGTCGGACCATGGCCCCGTGAATACCTCCAGGCAGTCCTCGAGAGTCACCAGTCCCACATAGTCGCCGTGTTCATCCACCACCAGAGCCATGTGGGACGTCCCGACCTTCATTTCGCGCAGCAGCGATGCCACCGATTTTGTCTCGGGAACGTAGGTCGGATCACGCAGATCGTGGGCCAGGGGATTCCGGTCATCCCGTCCGAGCAGATCCTTGAGGTGGACAACGCCTCGCGGCCGAGCGTCCTCCTCGTCCATCACTGGGTAGCGGTTGTAGCCGGCTCTCCGTGCGAGTTCCAGGACGGCATCGCGGTCGAGGCCTGGGCTCAACGACGTCACCGCGGGGCGGGGGGTCATGATCTCGCGCACCTCGAGCTGCTCCAGCATCACCAGCCGAGAAAGAAACAGACCCTCGGTCTCGGTCAGCGAGGCATCGCTGACCGCGAGGCCGGCCGCGTCGATCAGCGCCTGCTGAGACAGGGACCCGGAACTTCGGCCGTGGGCCGGCAGGATCTTCATCAACGCTTCACTGGAGGCGGCGACGAGGGACAAAAGGGGCCTGATGATCCAGAGCCAGACCCGCAAGGCCGGTCTGACCGCCAACGCGATGCGCGGCGGCGAGCGCAGTGCGATCAGCTTGGGCGTAATCTCCCCAGCGAACAACAGCACGATGGTCATGACCGGAACCGCCACCGCTACGCCGGCCGGTCCGAACCAACGTACCAGGGCCGAGGTGGCCAGCACACTCGCAGAGATGTTCACAAGAAGGTTGCCGATCAGCAGGGCTGCGAGCAGACGTGTGGGATCGCGGAGCAGATCGACGACGTCCTTGCCTTCACGACCGGGCGCCGCAGCCAACGCGGCGCGGTCCTTATCGTCGAGAAAAAAGTAGGCCGTCTCGGTGCCCGAAAAGGCGGCCGAGAGAATCAAGAACACGACCAGCAGCAGAATCTCCAAAAGCAACTCCCTCCACGGTCTCTGATTGAGCGAGAGCATAGCCCCTGCCTTGACACCCTGCAAGCTCCTCACTAGGGTCTGCCTATACCGGAACATCGTCCACGATGTCGTATCCCGAATCTGAGCCACGTCTGCGGGAAGGAACCGCGTTGACCGCCACCCTCGTGATCCGCTTCGGCGCCCTCGGCGACCTCTGTATCTGCAGCTGGTTCCTCGCCGGCCTGTCCCGACGTACAGAGGTCCATCCCCTGACGCTGGTCACCAAGAAGCAATTCCGTGGACTCGCGGCCGAAATCCCCGGCGTGGATCATGTCGCCACCCTGGAAGCCTCGGGCCCGGGCAGCCTCCTGCGGCTGGCCTGTGAAGTCCGCACCCTCCGTCCGGCGACGGTCCTCGACGCCCACGCCGTCCTGCGCAGCCGCCTGCTGACTCTGCTTGCGGGACGGAGTGCAGAGAACCGCCTCGTCAAGGATACCGCGGCCCGACTCAAGCTTCTGCGGCATCCCGGAGCCGAAGCCCCCGACGCACCCCGTCTCCGCCGCCATCTGCTCGACCGCTTGGACGATCTGGCCGAAGGAGCCCCGGGGCGCTCACTGCTCACGCCGACGGTCACTCCACCCTTGGCTCATCTCAGACCAGCCGAGTCAGGGAGGAAACGCACGGTGGGTATAGCCCCCGGCGCCCGTTGGCCTACCAAACGCTGGCCCGATAAGTTGTTCCATGCGGCTGCCCTCGAACTGCTCGAGGAGGGTGTCGACTTGAAGATCTTTCTCGGTCCCGGGGAAACGGCCTGGTTTGATCATAGCCCGCTTTTCAAACTCACCGCCAACAGCAGTGTCGAAATCATCCGCGACAGCGACCTCGTGACGGTGGCTCGCAGCCTGGCTTCGTGCCGCGTGACCCTGTGCAACGACAGTGGACTGCTGCACCTCTCCGAGGCCGTCGGCACTCCCGTCGTATCCCTCTTCGGTCCGACGGTCGCGGCCTTCGGCTACGCGCCTCTGCTGCCGGAGAGTTGCCTGGTCGAAACCGATCTGGACTGCCGACCCTGCTCAAGAACCGGATCACGACCATGCCACCGGGGCGATCTTGCCTGCCTCACCGGCATCGCACCGGCTGTGGTCGTCGCCCACATCCGCAAGATCCTGGAGGTCCCCTTGTGAGCCGCAGCGTCGGCATCCAACTCGGAGCCTACCGCGCCCTCTCCCCTCTGCTCGCCGTTGCGGCCAGAGCGGCGGTGCCGTTCTCGTCCAAGCTGGCCCGTGGTTGGAACGGTCGGAACGGCCTCCTCGAGCGCCTGACAGCCGCAGCAACCGACCTCGATGGCTGCCTTTGGTTCCACGCCGCGAGCGTCGGCGAATACGAGCAGGCGCGGCCGGTGATCGCAGCCCTCCGCGTCGCAGGATATGGTCCGCTGGTCGTCACGCATTTCTCACCGTCAGGTCTGGAGTACGCCCGCCGACACCCCTGCGCCGACTTCCACGACTACCTGCCCCTCGACACTCCCGACGCCATGGCGCAGTTGGTCGACGCCTGGCATCCCCGCTGCCTCGTCTGCGTCAAGTACGACGGTTGGCCCAATCAAATCCTGGCCGCCGAAACCGCCGGCGTACCGGTGATCCTTGTGTCGGGCAGCCTGCCCCACGGCTCGGGGCGGCTGTCACCCGCAGTCCGACCGCTGTTCCGCGACGTGTACAACCGCTTCACATGCCTGGGTGTAGGATCGGAAGCCGACCGTGTCCGTTTCGTCGATGAAATGGGAGTCACGATCCCTGTGTCGGTCACCGGCGACACAAGAGCCGAACAGGTGATCCGCCGCTATCAAGAGTCCTGCGACGGCGACGTCGCCCGCACCCTCGCCGCCTGGGGGGGCCGCAGGATCGTGCTGGGCAGCACCTGGCCCAAAGACGAGGCCCTTTGGCTGCCAGTCCTTAAAGACCTCCTGGCAGCCAGGCCCGAACTGAAGATCGTGATCGTTCCACACGAACCCACCCGTGACCGTCTCGAAGCCCTCGCCCGTGACCTCGACTCCCGCGGTTTGGCCCACGGCACGCTCACCGACCTGGAATCCGGCGGCGCCCGCACGGCGAACTGTCTGCTGGTCGATCGTGTCGGCGTCCTGGCCGAGATCTATCATGCCGCGACGATCGCCTACGTAGGCGGCAGCTTCACCACTGGAGTCCACAGCACTCTCGAACCGGCGGTAGCTGCCCTGCCGGTCCTGTTCGGCCCACGGATCGGCAATGCCGAAGAAGCCCTGACGATGGTGGCTCGGGGGGGAGGATTCGTGGTGACGACGCCCGGCGCTGCCCTCGCCAAAGCGACGGCGCTCCTCGACGACGACGACCTCAGACTGGCAACCGGGCTCTCGGCCGCAGAAGTCGTCGCCGACCAGGTCGGAGCCACGGCACGCAGCGTCCGTCTCATCATCGAGGCGATGGGTGATCAGCGGTAAGTGATGGGATCTTCGAAACCGGCCCGCTCGAAGCCACGCAGTCTCAACTGACAGCTTTCACATGCCCCGCAGGCAGCTTCGCCGTCCACATAACAAGACCAGGTCAGGTGAAGGGGCGCGGCGAGTTCGTGACCTCGACGCACGATCTTCTCCTTGTCCAGGTTCAGCAGCGGGGTGCGGATCACGATGGACGTGTCCGGCTTCGTACCCGCAGCCACCGCGGCGCCGAAGGCCTCATAGAACTCCGCAGTGCAGTCGGGGTAACCGCTGCCGTCTTCAGCAACTGCACCGATCCAAAGCTCCCGGGCACCAATGACCTCAGCCCACGACACTCCCACCGCAAGGATGTGGGCGTTGCGGAACGGCACGTAGGTCGACGGCACAACACCCTCGTTGGGCAATCCGGTTTCCACCGAAACTGCGGTGTCGATAAGACTGCTGCCGCCGATGCGTTCGAGATAGGAGATGTCTGCGACGAGGCGCTCGCCCACATGGTAATGATCGGCGACCGCGTGGAAAGCACTCAGTTCTCGTTGTTCTGTGCGCTGGCCATAATTGACGTGAAGGACGGCGAGGTCGCGGTCTCGGGCGGCTTCAGCGAGGCAGACACAGGAATCGAGCCCGCCGCTCAGCAGGACAATGGCTTTGCTGCGTGTCGTCATGATCCCTCCCTAGACCCCGCGTTCACGACCGGGCCAGACCACCTTGTGGAGCTGCACCTGGAAGCGCACGTCCAGGGCGTCCTCGACGATCCAGTCCGCGAGGGTCGCCGGCTCCAAATCGCCCTGTGCCGGTGAAAGGGTAAACCCAGGGCCTGCGGGTAGGCGAACACCGGCACGGATCAGATCGCGGGACCACTCGTAGTCATGACGGTCGACGCACACGAACTTCAATTCGTCCCGGACGCCGAGGCAAGCCAACCCGTCCCAGTCGATCTCCGACTCGGGGATGCCGCTCCCCGGTGTCTTCACATCCACGACGCGATGCACGCCCTCGGGCACGGACGTCAGAGTCTGCGCCCCCTTCGTGCCGCTGGTCTCGAGCACGACGTCGCGGCCATCGTCAAGCAGCGCCTGCATCAATTCGGAACAATCCTGCTGAAGCAGAGGTTCACCACCGGTCACGAGAACCAAAGTAGATTCCAGATCCCGTACGCGAGCGACGACATCTGCGACGGTCATGCCCTCCCCGCCCTGGAAAGCGTGAGCGCTGTCGCAATAATGGCACCGGCGATGACAACCCGTCAGGCGCACGATCGTACAGAGGCGACCGCTGTCCCGCGACTCGCCCAATACGCTTCTGTAGATTTCGCTGACGATGGGCACCCTGTTCCTCCCCGGCTCCGGCTTGGCAAACTCGGGAAACATGTTACAATGCTCAGCCTGTCCCGTTCAGGAGGCGTCGATGAGTAAGATAGTCCAGGCCGCCATGCGTTCCAAACGTTCAACCGTTCTTCCGTGGTTCCTTCTCGCAACCCTGGCTGTCTGGGGATGCGGCGGCGGCGACCAAGGTTCCGGCAACCGCGACCAAGCCGACGGCAACCTGGCCAGTTCGTCGGAAACCGTTGCCGATCAGGCCCCTGCAGATGCCGCGGTCTCCGAGACCGTGCACCCCAAATACGAAATCCACTCACCGGCGTTCTTGTCCTGGCTCAACACCGTGCACCACCTCCAAGCCAGGCAAACCGTCCGTTCAGACGAATATGAGCGCATCTTCGCTCTGCCCGCCTACCGCATGACTTATGGCGACCAGGGCGGGGCTGATTTCAACCCGATCATCCTGCGAAAAGTCATGGAGTACGTGTTCGCACCCGACCTGAATGGCTCCGACCGCGCCCCAAAAAAGAAACGGTTCGTCACCAATTACCAGTACATCAACGGCCGGCTCGACGCTGCCATCAATCTGGCCGACACCCTCAACACTCTCGGCACCTTCAGCCGTGCGTTGGCGCGGGCCTACCCCTTCATCCCGGAGTTCCGACGTCCTGAGACCCTGCACATACACTTGACGGCGTCTTCGCCCCAGATGACATGGTTCCCTCCCGACGCCTTGATTCTGGATGTGGGACTCGCCCTCGCCGCCGGTCCCAGCCAGCTCGAGGACATGATCGCCGCGACCCTCATCCGCAGTCTTGCACCACCTGCGTCGCCTCTGCCCCATGAGGCGGAAAGCGGCCGCGAAGCACTGCGCTCCACATTCCGCAAACTTCACCACGAGGGCATCGTCAATCTCATCGAACAGTATCCGACGCTGCGGCTCGATGTGGCACACCCGACTTATCAGACCCCCGACGTCAACCGTCCTCGCGCCCTGCAACAGGCCGTCCTGGTGCTCAACCGCATGGGTCTGATGCTCGAAACACTTCTGGATCCCGACTCCGACACCCTAGAGACCACCGGCTCGTCGGTCGACGACCTGATGCGTATCGGACGACAGTACGAACCGACCGGCTATGCCATGAACCGATTGATCATCAATCGACTCGGCCCCGACCGCTTCCAGGAAGCCGCCGTGTCAGGTCCTGTCGCCTGGCTGTCCGCCTATCAGGAGGCCGCCCTGCAGGGCGACGCCCGCGGCGAACTCGCAGACATGCCCCCCTTCGGCGAAGTCGTGTTCACACGGCTGCTTGACCTGATGAACCGTTGACGCCAACGTCCAAGGAGTTCCCCATGAGCCGCTTCGACCCCCATTCCTGGTGCGACGACGCCCAACCAGCCCAATGTCACCTCGACCTCGAACTCGAAGTAGATTTCGAAGCCAGGGTTCTCAGGGGCCGGGCCGTCATCAAGTTGAAGGTCCCGTCCTCCGGGGCCCTGGACCTCGACGGACGCGGACTCGTGATCGACTCGATGACCACCGATGACGGACGTGCTATTCCCTGGTCCGTCGCCGAGACGGAAGACGTCCGCGGCGATCGCCTGCACCTCGACCTGCCCACCGGCACCAAAGCCATCGTGGTCGAGTACGCCACCGGAGCCGACGCCGTCGCCCTCGGCTGGCTCGACCCTCCCCAGACCGCCGGCGGCGTCCACCCCTTCCTGTTCAGCCAGTGCCAGCCCATCCACGCCCGGACCATGGTGCCCTGCCAGGACACGCCCCGGCACCGCGTCACCTACACCGCAGCGATCACTGTGCCCTCGCCCCTGCGCGCGGTCATGTCCGCCGCCGACGCCGGCTCCGGCGACACCGGCGACGGCCGCACGATCTGGCGCTTCGACATGCCCCAGGCCATCCCCACCTACCTGCTCGCCCTCGCGGTGGGCAACCTTGCCAAAAGCGACCTCGGCCCCCGCTCCTGCGTTTATGCTGAGCCGGAGACACTCGAAAAGGCCGCCTGGGAATTCGCCGAAGTCGAACACATGATCGCCTCGGCCGAAAAACTTTTCGGCCCTTACGAGTGGGACCGCTTCGACATGCTGGTCATGCCCCCGGCCTTCCCCTACGGCGGCATGGAGAATCCCCGTCTCACTTTCCTGACGCCCACGCTCATCGCCGGCGACCGCTCCCAGGTCAACGTCGTGGCCCATGAACTGGCCCATTCCTGGACCGGCAACCTGGTGACCAACGCCACCATGGAGGATTTCTGGCTCAACGAGGGCTTCACGGTGTACGCCGAGCGGCGTATCCTCGAGGAGATCTACGGCACGGAGTACGCCGACATCCAGGGCGTCATCCGCCGCAACGCACTGCAGGTCAACCTCGACGCCTTCGGTCCCGGCCACAAGTACACCCACCTGCGCACCAAGCTCGAGGGCGTCAACCCCGACGACATGTATTCCCTGGTTCCCTATGAGAAGGGCGCGCAGTTCGTCATCCTCATCGAGAAGGCCGTGGGCCTCGAGCGCTTCGACGCCTTCCTGCTCGACTACATCAAGACCTTCCACTTCCAGTCCATCACCACCGACGAGTTCCTCGCCTTCATGGAGGACCGTCTGCCGGGAGTCTATGAGCAGATCGACGGACCGAGCTGGGTCGACGGACCGGACATGCCCGCCAACGAGCACCCCATCGCTTCGGCTCGGGTCGACCGCATCCGCGACCTGGCCGCCGGCTGGGCGGAGGGCGCGCGTCCCGAGGCCGCCGTCACCGAGACCTGGTCCCCTGAGGAATGGCAACTCTACCTTCAGGATCTTCCCCGCAAGCTGAGCACCGAGGACTGCAGCTGGCTCGACGAGACGTTCGGCCTCACCGCCCGCGGCAACTACGAAGTCCTGGTGGAATGGCTGACCATCGCCGCCGGTTCGGCCTTCGATCCCGCCTTGCCGCGGGTGCGCGAGGTGCTGACCGACGTGGGCCGCATGAAGTACCTCAAGCCCCTCTATTCAGCCCTGATGAGCAACGAAGCCACACCGCCGTTCGCCAGGGAGATCTTCGCCGAGGTTCAGGAGAGCTATCACCCCCTGAGCCGCGGATCGGTCGCGGGCCTGCTCAAGGTTTAACAGGCCGGGGGTGTCAGCGGAACGAGGCCGGAGCCCCGGAGCTCCGGCCTTCCATTTTTAGTGACAACATCATGACATTGGAACGAGGATTGCTTGAGCCCGATCACTGGCGGATCAGCGGAATGCAGTCCTTTGGGGAATGGGTGTCAATTTCATTGACAATAGGAATCGACATCAATTGATAAACCCCTAACATTTCCTTAGCAAATCCGCTACTCGTCCGATAGTATATCGGACAGCCACTCTCACTACCGGTCTTTCATGGAGGTAAACCGGTGAAAATCTCACGTCTCTTCCTGCTGCTCTTCCTGGTGATCTTCGCGCTCGCTGGCTGCGAAGGTGAACAGGGCCCGGCCGGTCCTGCCGGCGCCGACGGCACCAACGGCACCGACGGCAACGACGGCACCGACGGCAGCGACGGCGCCAACGGCTACACCCCGGCCATGTGCCTGGACTGCCACAACACGGCCCCCGACCTGGAAATCCAACTGGCCTACGCAACGTCCGGCCACAAGGCCGGCAACTACGTCGCCTATGCGGGCGGACGTGCGAGCTGTGGCCGCTGCCACTCCAAGCAGGGGTTCATCGAGTTCGCCGTGATGGGCGAGGTCTCAGGGGACATCAGCGATCCCGCATCCATCGACTGCGCCACCTGCCACACGGTGCATCCCGGTGACTTCGGCATCCGCCTCAACGGCCCCGTCGACATGATCTTCGACGCCGCCAAGTACACCCTGGACCTCGGCGACAACAGCAACCTCTGCGCGAACTGCCACCAGTCGCGTCGCGCCGAGCCCAACATCGACGTTCCGGGCACCGAGTTCGCCATCACGAGCACCCATTACGGCCCGCACCATGGCGCCCAGGCCAACGTCCTCGGCGGTATCGGTTTCGCCGAGATCGCCGGTTCCACCAGCTATCCCGCTCCGGGCGCCAGCCACCTTGGTGCCGGCATGACCTGCGTGACCTGCCACATGGGCGACGGCTACGCCGATGAGGCTGGCGGACACAGCTGGCATCCCGCCATCGCCGTCTGCCAGGGCTGCCACGCCGGCGTCGACGACTTCGACGTCAACGGCTTCCAGACCGATATGCAGGCGAAGCTCGACGAGCTTCGTGACCGCCTAGTGGTGCTGGGCGTCGTCGAGTACGTCGATGCTGACGAAGCTTATGAGCCTGTCGTGGGGACCTACCCCATGGCCCAGGCCCAGGCGTTCTTCAACTGGATCGGCCTGGCTGAGGACCGGAGCATGGGTGTGCACAACCCGAGCTACTTCGAGGCCCTGTTGGACAACAGCCTCGAGGCGATTGCGGAGTAGATCTCCCGCATCACCCGGCAGAACGGAACGGCCGGAGCCTTCGGGCTCCGGCCGTTCTCATCGTGGATCAGAATCTCAGGGAATCAGGACCCGAAGGCATACTTCGGCAGGATGTCCACCGGCACGCCATCAAGACGCGCCAGGCCATCGGCCAGCACCTGCGGCATGCCACCATACTGCTCGATCATGGCCACCGACGCTGTATAGTCGCCGTGAGCCTCAATCATCAGGATATCGTGCACCATCTGCTCGATCGCGGCGGGAAACGCCTCCACATCGATCCGAAAGCGTCCCTCTTCCGCCGTGATCACGCCCTTCTCCAACAGGTAGTTGAACTGGATGGCGTTGGCCTGCCCGTGGGCCTCGCCGATGCCAAAGCGCACCGATCGGAACAGCCCCGCCAGGTAGGTCACTGCCTGCTCTTCGACCATCTCCGGCGGGAAATGGCCCTTGTCCACCATCCTGAAGATGCACCAGGGCCCCATGGCGTCGGCCTTGGCCTCCTCGATGGTGGAGTAGGTCTCCTTGAGCTCGAGGCGCACTTCGGTCTCGCGGCCGTCCAAGGTGATCCGGCCCGGCCCCAGACCGTGGCTCATCTCGTGCCACAGGGTGTGCATGAAAAAGCTGTTGGCGGCGATGGAACCGAGCTGGTCAGGCACGACGAGCACTTCGGCGATGGGTGTGAGGATCTGCTCGAACTTGGCGTTCATGATGTTCCGCAGCAGGACCTTCTTGC
>CALEMW010000216.1 GCA_937910695.1 uncultured bacterium | reverse complement strand
TGAAGGCCGGCGGCGGCCTGCCGTCGATCACCGAACAACTCACGTCCCTCGATCCCAGGTTGACCGGAGCGGTCGGGCCTCCCGGCGTCTGGCCCTTGTTCTGCCTCATATTCCTGACCAGCGTCGCCCCTCTGGGCATGCCCCAGCTCGTACAGAAGTTCTATGCCATCCGCGATCTACGCGCGATCCGCATCGGCATGGTCGCCAGCACGTGCTTCGCGGTGCTGATCGGCGGCGTGGCCTACTTCGTCGGGTCGACCGCACGGCTGTTCCTCTCGCCCGAGAATTCCCCGGCGGCCTTCGCCGACGGCAAGCCCCTGTTCGACGCGCTGATGCCCGAACTGCTGGCCCGTGTCGTGCCCGAATCGCTCTCGGTCGTCATGCTGCTGCTGATCCTCTCGGCGAGCATGTCCACCCTCGCCGCCCTGGTGCTGATCGCCAGTTCCTCGGTGGTGAAGGACCTCTTCGCCGGCTTCGTGAACCGCGACGCCGACGACGCGTCGCTGACCCGTCTGATGCGCATCGCGAGCGCCGGCTTCGTGATCGTTTCGGTGGTGCTGGCCTACTTCCGTCCGGCGTCCATCGTGGCCGTGCTCGGCATCTCTTGGGGCGCCATCGGCGCCGTGTTCCTCGGACCGTTCTTGTGGGGATTGTTCACGACGTGGGCGAACCGCACCGGTGCCGTCGCCGGCTCGGTGTTGGGCCTCGCGACCTGTCTCACGCTCTACGCACTGGGACACTCTTCGCCCGAGGCTGGGACGCTGGGGATGATGGTCTCTCTGGGTGTGGTACCGCTCGCGAGTCTGCTTGAGCGGTGAAACCGTTTGATGTCAACGAGTTCGTGAGTTACACTGATGTCAGTCGATCCTCATCATCAACGAGGTGAGTCACGGCATCATGCCCAAGTGTCCTCGTTATACGCTGTTCCTCGCCCTCGTTTTGACCCTGGCATCGACCCTCATGGGGCTCGGCTGCGGTCGGGACGATCCTCTTGCCCGCTTTGCTCCCCAGCTCGATCCGGACATCCGCGCTCTTCTCGACACCACGGATGACGATGTCTTCATTGCGATGGCTCTTGAGATGGGCGAGCCGCGCCTGATCGACGGCTGGTATCAGCTGATCCTCCACGTCGTTGACGGTACCCCGGGCACCATCGAAGCCGTCGAGCCCCATGCTCGCCGTCTTGCCTTGCTGTTCCGGGATCACTTCGGGACCGGCTTCCGCCTTCATGAAATCGATGTCCTGGCGCAGATCGATCCATCCGATCTCGCGCCATTCTGGGCCCGCTGGCAGAACATGACGGCGACCATATCGGAGGACGACCCGGAAGAGGAGACCAAGGCACTTGAGCTGGAATCACTCGCCGCCGACGCCATCACGCTAGGAATCGACTGGTTCAAGTACCTCGTCGACGAGATCCTTGCCAGGAACTACGCCCACCAAGGCCGTCTCGGTGACGCCCAGGCTCTCTTCGAGAATACTCTGGACTATTCGGTCCGGGTCGAAGACGTCTGGTCGCAATGTCAGGTCCTCGGTACGCTGGCCGAGCTCCACTACCAAGCCAACCGCCCGGATTCGACATATATCTGCCTCGACCGCGCCGAACATATTGCACGTCGGTCCAAATTGGCCTTTCAGCTCGCCAGAATCCTAGCCTTCCGCGCCGACTACCTGCGTGACTCCGGCCATTACGGTTCTGCTCATCTCCTGCTTCGAGAGGCCCGTCGTGAATGCCGCGCCTTGAAAGGCCGCGGCCGAGAGCTCCGTTGGCTGCTGGCCGAAATCGACTTTCTCGACCAGCTGGGCTGTTGGCCCATCATCGATGATCTCGTCGCCGAGGGTGAGATCCTGGCAGCCCAGTTGCCCCACTACATCGAACCGCGTCAGATCAAGTGGCGGAGTATGAAGCTCCGGCTCACCAAGGTCCGGTCCCTCGCCGCCCATGGTCAACAGAGCGATGCACGGCGTCTGATGGATGACCTCCTGTCAGACCAAGCGCCCCTGCTCCACCCTGAGCTCCGCTCCGAAGCAATGTCAGAAGACATTGAAATGCTGATCACGGAAGGGCGGATGAACGAAGCCCGCAAACGTGCAGAAGAGGGTCTGGCTCATGCCTCGGAGAACCACATCGAGCTCCAGGCTTCCAGGTTCGAAATCCTGCTGGCCCGGATCGCTCTTGCCGAGAGCGATTTTCAGGAAGGCCGTCTCCGGCTCAACGCCTTCATCACCAAACATGATCATCTCCAAACAGCCGACCTTGAAGCGGAGTCCTACGCCGCCGACATGAACGTCCGCATCGCCGCCGCCGTCGGAAACGAGTCGGAGCTCGTAGAGGCGTTGGGCTGGTCGTTCACCCTGCTCGACTCGTTGATCGTCAAGAGCGATCACTCCGTCGCCACCTATCTGGCCATCGACCAATTCGACCGACTCCGTGCAACCGTCCACGGACTCATCGCTGACGATCCCTCCCTCGGACTCGCCTTTGAAAACCACTGGCGTTCATTGATCGGGCATCATCACAGATCAACCAGCGAGTCAGCCTCACAATTCGTTACGAATACCCAAACAGCCGCTGAGTGGATCTCAGCCTGGTCCGGCTGGCAGGGCCAAGGAGATTTCGCCGATCGTGCGATTGCCGCATCCAACGCCAGGAGCGATGCGATCAACTTGCTCGCCTTCGTCGTGACCGACGACGCCGTGATCCGCTGGCATTCGGAGAACAACGAGATTCATCGCTCCCTGCTTGAAGTCACACCTGAAGACCTCCGCACTCAAACGGCCCAGATTCTCGATCGTTTGTCCAGCAAACCACAGCCTGATCACCGGAGATCGGCACCCTCTTTGCAGCAACTCCTAATGGGTATGTCGCGCACGCTGCTCCCCGAAAGCTATCTTGAAACACCACCCAGCCGACTGATCGTCATGCCCGACGACATGCTCAATTCTCTGCCCTTCGGGGTTCTGTCCACCTCTACGGGGCTCCCGCTCGGTCACGGTACTGACATCGTCAGACTCCGCTACGAATCGACCGCGGCACCGCGATCGCAAGAACCTTCTCTCGTCGTCGCGAATCCAAGCATTGCCATGGATATCCAGCGACTCTATTCCGGCCTCACAAACCTCCCGGGCGCCGAAGCCGAAGGCCTGACCACAGCTGCACTTTTGGCGAACTCCCAGCTGCTGCTCGGGGCCGATGCTGACAAGGCCGCGGTCATCCACGGTGCCCGTAGCGCCTCCCGCCTCTATTTCGCGAGCCACATCGTCCAGGATGCAACGGCACCGTTCCTGAAATTCATACCTCTCGCCTCCGGCGCGAATCATCAGCGCGTGGAGGACTCGGTCCTCGAGATGAAAGACATCCTCGACCTCGACCTCTCGGGCTGCGGACTCGTCGTGCTCTCCGGTTGCTCCAGCGGAACGCCCTACGTGACCGACGTGCGCACGGCACCCTCTTTCGGCGACGTGTTCCTCGACGCGGGCGCAAGCAACGCCGTGCAATGTCTCTGGCGCGTCGATGACGGGGCAATGGTGCCGATCATGGAGTCGTTCGTGAAGGCCACCGCCGACAATGCGGACGTATGGCATCTTGCGGCGTCCCTGCGTGAGGCCCGGGCGCCCTTAATGATTCGGGAGGGTCTGCCGACGCATCCCTTCGGTTGGGGTGCGTTGATACTGGTGACGACCGATCCGGGCTTCTAGGATCCGAGAGGGTCTGTCTTCGAAGAATCCTCAGCGGACATGATCACCGCCCGCTTCCAATCCCCCCGCAGAAACCAGACCAGCGCCACGGTACCCGCGATCACGTTGGACAGGTTCATCGCCCACCACAGCCCCGTCGGCCCGTGCCCCAGGTGCACGGCCAGCAACCACGAGAAGGGGATCCTGATCAGCCACAACCGCCCTACGTTCACGACCATCATCGGCACGGTATGGCCCGACCCCTGGAAGGCTCCGAACATCACCAGGATCAGGCTGAACATGAACAGCGACGGCGACGTGATGCGCAGCAGGTCGCGTCCGTAGGCGACCACCTCGGGGTCGTCCACGAAGACCCGCGTCAGAGGCACCGCGTACACGAACATCACGGCGATCAACGGCAGCAGGATCACCGCGATCAGCACCGCCGAGCGGCGCACCGAAAGAGCGGCCCGCTCGGCCAGGCCCGCGCCGAGGTTCTGCCCCACGGCGGTGGCGTTGGCCTGGGCCATGGCCCAGGCGGGAACCGAGACGGTCATGATGATGCGGTGCCCCACCCCGAAGGCGGCCGTCACCGCCGAGCCGAAGCCGTTGACGATGCCGATCAACAAGGTGAAGCCCAGCGAGGTCATGGTCTGCCCCACCGACAACGGCAGGCCGATGCGCAGCAGCCGGCGAATGAGCACGCCGTCGGGCCGCAGATCGCGGGCATGCAGCCGGAAGCCGCCGTGCCCGGTGAGCTCCCGGATCGCCAGCGCCGCCGCCACGGCCCGGGCCAGCCCCGTCGCCACCGCGGCTCCCGCCACGCCCATCGCGGGCACCGGACCCCAGCCGAAGATCAGCAGGGGATCGAGCACCACGTTCAGCAGCACCGCCGCGATGTTGATGCGCATGGGGCCCATCGTGTCGCCGAGACCAGAATACACGCCCTGGTAGGAATGGAAGACGAACATCAGCGGCATGCCCGCGAGGATCCAGCGCATGTAGAGGAAGGAACCGGCGAAAGCGTCGGCGGGGGTGTCGAGCAGACGCAGCAGGGGCGCGGCGAACACGAAGCCGAGCACGGCGATCAGACAGCCGGCGATCATCTGGATCAACAGGGATTGGCCTGCGGCGCGGCCCATCTCATCCTCGCGCCCTGCGCCCCGATACTGGCTCACCAGCGTGGTGCCCGCCTGCCCCAGGCCCATGGCCAGGGCGATGCCGATGAACACCAAGTTCATGGTGATCGTCGGGGCAACCAGGGCGGTCTTGCCCAGCTTTCCGAGCCAGAAGGCGTCGACAAGGTTGTAGAGAGTCTGGGCCAGATAGGACACGCTCACGGGCCAGGCCACCGCCAGCAGGTGGCGGGTCATGGGCCCGCTGGTCATGTCGCGGCCGTGGAGGGTGGGGGTGGTCAAATCGATCTCCACATCGAAGACAGCAGACGATACGTCCTGCCACGATGCAACAGGACGCCGATCAACACCAGTATTCCATCCGCACCGACATGAATCATGATAGAGTGAGCAACAGTCAATTATTTCAATCTTCTTCGTGATGACGACTTCAAGGGGGTCATTATGCGCACGTTCCAACTCTCAGTCCTGATTCTCGTCATGCTCGCCACTGGCGCTTCGAGCCAGGTCATCGACTGCCTCGACGGCAGCGACGGCGGCGACAGGGTCACGCGCGGCTTCTACTGTTCCGACTATCCCGGCACGACCATCGAACGCGTGGACCTGCATCTTAGCGCCGAGTCAGCCGGGGAATACGTCATTAGGATGACGATCAGGACGGACACCTATAACGGGCTGCAGGTCGGTCAGGCCGAGGCTACAGTCACCCTGCCAGGGGGCCCTTCTAACCATGTCCTGACGAGTTTTCTCTTCCCCTCGACGAGCGTCGCCCCTCACGCTCTTCTCACCTTCGCGCTCGAGGAAGTCTCAGGACCTGACCTCATGTATTACGCTCCGACTACATCCAACAGTGCCTGTCCGATCACCCAGACCAACGGCACCACACCGCCCCTCGACACTTTCCGACGCAACGGTGTTCGCGTGGCGATTCACGGCGCCGGCCTGGTAACCAGTGATGACCGCTCCTGGAGCATGATCAAACAAGCCTTCCGGTGATCAAGCCGGCGGCCGGCCCCAAATCGGGGTCGGCCGCTAGGTCGACATCATCCTGTCGTTCCATCACCGTAAGAGGCTCAAATCTCGTCCAGCCGCTCCCCCATCCTCAAGCGATGGCGCAAACCCATGAGCCGGGCGTCGAGGGCCCGCAGTTCGTCGAGATTGGCGCGCTCCGCCGTACTAGGTTCCACAACCTTGACCATGCCGCCGTTGTTGATCACCACGCGCCGGTCGCCCATGAGCGCCAGAATGGGATCGTGGGTCGCCATGAGCACGATCTTGTCCTGACCCACGAGCACGTCGAGGGCCTTCTGACGATCGATGCCGGCGTTCTCGATCTCGTCGATCAACACGACCGGCGAGGTCGAGAGCACCGCGGTGTCGGCGATCATCAGGGCGCGCGACTGTCCGCCGGAAAGCGACGTGACCGGCGTGTCGAGGGCGAAGGGTTCGCCGGCCAGGGAGTTGGCCTCGTTCCAGATGCGCTGCACCTTGCCATCGATGTCGTCCGCGCGGCGGCTCTCGGCATGCAGGGCCAGGAAATCACCCACGCCCATGTCCATGACGAAGTTCATATTCTGGCTGAGCTGGGCCACGAGCTTACGGTCGCCTGAGGTGCGCCAGCGCTCGTCGCCTTCGACGCCGTCGATCAGCACGCGGCGTCCGGTCGGAGTGTCGCCCCGGGCCACCCACTCGATGTCGGCGAGCAGGCGGCTTTTGCCCGAGCCCGTCGGCCCCACGATGCACACGACCTCGCCCACGGTCACGTTCAACTCGCGCACGGGTTCGTCGTCGCCCGACTTGTTGCGGCCCCCGATCACGGCGATGGAGTTGACGGTGAGTTCTTCGCCGGAGAGGAACGATTCCATTTCGGTCAGAAACTCGGCCAGGTCGCCGAGGGCGGCGCCGGCGGCTGCCGTCACCGCGACATCGCGGTCATCTCCGAGCTCCAGGCCCCGATCGGCGAAAAATCCGTCGGCATATGGCCAGCGCTCGAGCAGGGCGCCGACGGTCAGCGTGCGCAGCAGATCCACGGCGATCATCGGCCGTCCTCCCCTTCGGTCAACGGTGCGGACTGTTGCCGATCCGCGTTCACTTCGAGGCCGTCCTGGGTGTCGAGATCGATCTTGCGCACGTTGCCCATCTGGTACTTCTCCCCGATACGGGTCTCGCCGAGACAATAGCTGCACAGGGCCGCCGGCATGCTGAAGCGCAGGCGCTTGCCCTCGACCGTCGCCACCTCTTCGCCGTCGTCCCACAGGGTCGAGAACTCGAAGCTGCCCTGGCCGGTGATGCCGTTGACGTGCATGACCCGCGCTTTGGGATTGACCCGCTGCACGCGGGTGGCGAAGACCTCGCGTTCGGCCTGGCTCACCACGTCGCCCTTGGTGATGATCACGATGTCGGCCGACTTGAGCATGGGACCGATCTTCTGGGGCGTGTTGATGCCCGAGAGGTTGTCGATCACGCACACCGCGAGGATGTCGCGGATGTAGGGCGAACAGCGGTTGCACAAACCGGCGCTCTCGCTCACGAGCACGTCGAGGTCGCGGCCCAGGCCCCACTGCACGCATTCCTCGACATTGGACACGAAGTAGTGGTCGGGGCACAGCGCGCCCGACAGGCCCTTGCGCACGGGGATGCCCTGGGCGCGGTAGAGGTCGTCGTCGAAGGTCGAGAGGCAGTCGAACTTCACGACCCCCACGCTGCGGCCCTTGGCGCGCACGTGCTCGAGGGTCTTGAGGATCACCGAGGTCTTGCCCGACGACGGGGGTCCGCTGACGGTGACGAACTTCATGACGCCCCACCTCCATTATCCGGATCGTTGAAGATCTCCAGCATGCGCGGAATCATCACGCCCAGATCATGCTCCCGCACGAAATCCCAGCCCAGCCACAGCCAGGGCGCCGGGTCGGGCAGCTCGTTCACGACGTCGGGATGCAGAGAGGGAAACAGTCCCTTGTGGGCCAGGATCTCCCCGGCCTCCCGCGACAGGAACACATCGGCCAACTCCTTCGCCGCCACTCCGTTCTTCGTCTGCTCGAGCATGAAGATGGGGCTGATGATGGCCCCGTCGCTCGGCCATACCACCTCGACCTTGGGATTCATCTTGGCCATGCGCGAGAAGAAGTAGGGGATTACCGAAACCGTCGGCACCTCGCCCTTGGTGGCCTTGAAGCGGCCGGCGGCTTGGCTCGGGTGGAGCGACTTGAGGAGGTTGCGCGAGAGGGAGCGAATGCCGTCGTCGCCGAAATGCTTCCAGATGGTCAGCAGGATGCCGTTGAACAGATCGAAATCGCCGACAGGCAAGGCAATGCGCTTCTCCATACGGGGCGACAGAAGATCGGCCCACGAACGCGGCGCCGCTTCGCCCTCGGCGAGCTGCTGGCTGTCGACCAGAAAGACCGCCGGCACCACGCCGATCATCGCGAAATGCCCGTCGGGATCCTTGAGCTGGAGACCATCGAAAGCCGGGTTGGTCACTGGCCAGGAACGATCGACAAAGATGCCGCGGTCCTTGAACCGTCGCAGGTTCTTGTGGTCGAAGAACGCCTCGAAACCCGCCGAGAGGAAGATGTCCGGTAGGTCGGCCTCAGTGCGCAGCCGGGCCATCTCTTTTTCCACGACGTCCATACCCACGCTCGCAGCAGCCATGCGGTGGCCCACGCTCACGCCATGGGCCTGTTCCACGCGGATGCGCTCCTTGTCGAAAGCCTCGAGCAGGGGAATGCGTACGGGGCAGGGCAGCAGACCGGCCACCTTGATGTCCCCGTGGTCGGGGAACATCTGACTCTCATCCACCTGAGCGAGAGTCAGGTCCTCGCCGCGGGTCGCGGCGACAACGGCAGCCTGCAGATCCTTCAACAGCGCTTCCGGCTCGCGTCCCTT
Organism: uncultured bacterium; assembly: GCA_937910695.1. GTDB lineage: Bacteria > Krumholzibacteriota > Krumholzibacteriia > LZORAL124-64-63 > LZORAL124-64-63 > CALEMW01. Next base: position 1,191 of record CALEMW010000216.1, on the reverse strand, counting down.
GGCGACGGCGGCCTGGGCCAGGGTCACCCGTCCGCCCAAGCGCTCACGCTGTCCAGGATCGGACATGTGCGGGAAACCGGCATCCACGAAAACGGGAATCGTCTCGGGATGGGCTTCGGTGATGACATAGAGGGTCTGGTCGATGCTGATCTCGGGTCCAGCCATGGATTCACCTCGTCTTGACAATTATGCACCAATTGGTGTAGTTCTGTCCGCCCAATATCACCCAGACAGGATCGCGGCGCAAGTCCCCAGGCGCCAGTTCCTCATCACCGGGTTGACGTGTCGGAATCCGCAACCTAGATTCCAGGCTCGTCAGCGACGAACCCATCGAACCGGGAGACCACCGTGCCGCACGGTCGAACCACAACCACGAACCGTCAGGGACACCTGATGCGCATGTCCATGGCCATGGCGATGCCCGGGCCGGGCTGTGGTGCGTTCGTGCGAGGTGTCCTGATCTGACCCCGCGAACATCCTGAGGGAAGCACCACCGCCCGGCCTGAGCCAGGCGGTTTTTTCGTGTCATCACGTGTGCCTTCACTCGAGGAGTTTCGCCATGTCGAACAATCGTGCGCTTCCGACCCTGTGCATCCACGGCGGTCCCGATCCCGATCCCGCCCACGGGGGACTGCTGCCCCCTATCCACCAGACCACCACCTTCCGCTACACCGGCGTGGGCCGGGAGCAGGCTTTCTCCTATAGCCGCGTCGGCAATCCGACCGTGGCGATCCTCGAGGCCCGCCTCGGAGAGCTCGAAGGGGCACCACCGGCGGTGACCTTCGGCACCGGCCTGGGCGCCGTCTCGACCCTGTGCTTCGCCCTGTTGAAATCCGGAAGCCGGGTCGTGGCGTCGGAAGTGCTGTACGGCGGCACGTTCCGTTTGCTGGAGGAGATCTTCGGGCCTCTGGGCGTGACCGCGGAGTTCGTGGACACCGCCGACCCCGCAGCCGTGGCTCGCGCCCTCGACACACCCACCGACCTGCTGCTGCTGGAGTCCCCCGGCAACCCGACTCTGCGACTGACCGATCTGCGAGCGACCTGCGCCCTCGCCCGCGACCGCGGCGTGCGCACCGTTGTCGACAACACGTTCCTGACCGCCTACGGACAACGCCCCCTGGACCTGGGCGCCGACATCACCCTGACCTCGACGACCAAATACGTGGACGGCCACAACGCCACCGTCGGCGG
>CALEMW010000215.1 GCA_937910695.1 uncultured bacterium | reverse complement strand
CTTCAAGGCCTCGAGCCCCAGGTCGCCGGTGCCGGCGCAGAGGTCGAGCAGCTCCCAGGTGTCGCGGTCGAGCTTCGCGGCCAACGCGCGGCGCCAGGCCTTGTCGCGGTTGAAGCTCAGGAAGTGGTTCATGAAGTCGTACACGCCGGCGATGCGGTCGAACATGCCGCGCACGGTGCGGTCGTGGGAGGCGGGATCAGCCACGGTCCAGTCGGCGCGATCACGCTCGTGCATGGACGCGCGGGGGTCCTGGCTCGGCTCGCTCACGGACGGTCCGCCCGGGCCAGCAGGTCGGCCCAGCGTTCGTTCACGGAGGCCTTCACGGCTTCGTCCATGCGCACGATGGGGGGCCACACGCGGTGGAAGCCCTCTTCGCCTTCCCACTTGGTGGTCGCGTCGATGCCCATCTTGCCGCCCGTGAACTGATGGTTCACGGCATGGTCGAGATGATCGACCGGGCCTTCGGAAAAGAAGCAGTCGCGCCTGGGGTCGATGGAGTTGGTCACGCGCCACAACACCTCGTCGGCGTTGTGCACGTCCACGTCTTCGTCGACGATCACGATGTTCTTGCAGAACATCATCTGACCCATTCCCCACAGCGCGCTGGCGACCTTGCGGGCGTGCCCGGGGTACGACTTGCGGATGGCCACGATGGCCAGGTTGTGGAAGCACGCCGCCGCCGGCAGATGGTAGTCGACGACCTCGGGCAGGGGCTTCTGCATCAGGGGCAGGAACAGCCGCTCTGTGGCCCAGCCCAGCTGCTTGTCCTCCATCGGCGGCACTCCGACGATGGTCGTCAGGTAGATCGGATCGCGGCGCGAAGTGATCGCCGTCACATGAAGGACGGGGAACTGTTCCTCCAGCGTGTAGAAGCCGGTGTGGTCGCCGAAGGGCCCTTCGGTGCGCCGCTCGCCCGGATCGACATAGCCCTCGATCACGAAGTCGGCCTCGGCGGGCACCAGAAGGTCGTTGGTCACGGCCTTGGTCCAGGTGATCGGACGACCCTGGAGGAAGCCGGCGAACATGGCCTCGTCGATCTCCGGCGGCAGCGGCGCGGTGGCGCCGTAGGTCAATGCAGGGGGCCCGCCGATCGCCACGTTCACGGGCATGCGCTCGCCGCGCCGTTCGTGTTCGCGATAGTGTTCGGCACCCGTCTTGTGGAGCTGCCAGTGCATGCCGGCGGTCCGCTGGTCGTAGACCTGCATGCGGTACATGCCGATGTTGCGCCGGCCCGTCTCGGGATTGCGGGTGATGACCAGGGGCAGGGTGATGAACGGTCCGCCGTCGAGGGGCCATGTCGTCAGCACGGGCATCAGATCGAGCAGGCCGCGCGTGTCGAGCTCGTCGCCCTGCACCACGACCTGCTGGCAGGCGCCCCCGGAGACGGTCTTGGGCATGCCGGCGCCCCACTCCTTGGCCTTGCCCAGCATCTTGATCTTGTCCCAAAGGCTTTCGGGCGGCCCCATGTCGAGGGGCTCGCGGAGCTTGGCCACGGCCTCGTCCATGGACTCGCAGCCCAGGGCCCAGGCCATGCGGCGGTCTGAGGCGAAGAGGTTGATCAGCACCGGCACCAGGCGGCCGTCGACGGTCCGCGCCTCGCGGGTCAGGCCGCGGGTGCGGCTCAGGTCGCCGCGCACCGGGTTCTCGAACAACAGGGCCGGGCGGTCGCCGGCCTTGACGAAGCGGTCGGCGATCTCAGTGATCTCCAGGCAGGGGTCCACGGGTTCGGGGATGCGGATCAGTTCGCCACGCTGTTCGAGGAAGGCGAGGAACGAGCCCAGGGTATCGTTGGGAATCGCGGCCATGGGGCCCTCCGGAGTGATCGGCGTCGGGATCGATGGTGTCGGGCCAAGGTAGCAGAGCACGCGCGGGCGGGCAAGACGGGCCGGTGAACCGTAGTTCATGGTCCGGTCGGGAGTGTGTTATCATTCCCTAATCGATTCTCGCCGTTCGCGTTGACGATGTCATAGCGGGAGATCATGTCGAAGATCATCAAATTCAATTTCACCCCTGATGCAACGGTTTCAGCTGACCCGCATTGTCCTGAGCTGGGGATTGAGAGGGAGATGGCCGACGACGACGATCTCCACAACATCGAAGACGAGTTCGAGGAAGAACGTCGCTGGATCGACCGGGTCCGGGCCAACCCCGAGGAATTCTGGTTCTTCTACGACAAGTATTTCGACCGGGTCTACGGATTCCTGCTCAAACGGACGCGCGATGTGCATGTGGCCCAGGACCTCACATCCGCCACGTTCACGAAGGCCCTCGACAAGTTCTGGCAGTTTCATTGGCGGGGCAAACCCTTCATCGTCTGGTTGCTGCGGATCGCGACGAACGAGGCCAACCAGTACGACAAGTACAAGAAGCGGCGCCCGACGGACTACCTGGAGGACGTAGACAGAACCGGGGAGCGATTCGCGGACTCAGGCGACACTCCCGACCAGCAGTTGGATAAGGCGATCGAGGACGAGGAGTTGATCCGGGCCATCGAAAGCCTCGACCCGAAATGCCGGACCTGGCTGACCCTCCACTACATGGACGGGCTCAGCACCCCGCAGGTCGCCAGGGTCGTGGGCGTGAAGGAAGGCACGATGAAGGCCAGGCTCAGTCGGTGCCTGGACAAGCTCCGAGACATCATGGAGTAGGATCATGACGACAAACCAGGATCTGGAATTACGGTTGAGGAATCTATCCATGCCGGCCTCGCCGCCGGCGGGCTTCCAGGATCAGCTGCGAGCCGACCTGAGGCGCCGTGCTGCCCGCAACAAGAGCAACCGGTCGATCGTGACGGCTGTCGCCGTGCTGGTAGTGTTCTCCGCTACGCTGATGCAGGAGACGCCGCTGGAGAGCGTGAACAATGAACTCGGGTATATTGAAATCCATGATGGCGACGGCGTGGAGTTCAAGGGACACGGCGACGCCAATGCGTCCATAGGATACGCGGAAGGCCTCCTGGTCGACGGTAAGACAACGATGGTTCCTGTATCCCCGGAACGTGCAGCCGTCGTCGCCCATCAACAGGAAGTCATCGCGGGCCTGCATGCCGCCAGCATGACACGGCTTCAATACATTACCGGCTATACGGTCAACGGAAAAAGTCGTATTTCAGCCGGTTATCATGCCGTCATTGATGGCGAAGACGTCCCGACCAGTGAAATTCTCAAGAATGATTTCTCGGCATACAATTCTCCGCTCTCCATCCATGACGATTTCTCCGCGAAAATATCTCAGTATCTGCAGATGCATCTCGACGGCGAGTTGGAGCCTCTATCGCCCGAGGTCCTGATCGTCGACGGCATCGAGCGAGAAGTCGCCCGATCGAGGGCGCTTGACGACGAAATAGGCGAGTACATCGTGTGGTACAGCAGATACGAGGATGGGCCCTAACCGACCGTGGAGTTCTTCAGGAACGCCATGGCCTCGTCTCCGGCCGCCACGAGGTCGACCCAGAGCCGCAGCACGTCTTCCCTCGACCGCCGAACATTCTCACAGACCGCTTCCGGCACCTCCGTCCCGTTCACGAGGCTGGTCGCGCACACCGTGCAGAGCCTGACCGCCCAGCACGTGCGGCAACGCTCCCGCTGGGCTTCGACGAAGCCGTCGACCAGGTCCTCGGCCGTCCCGGCGTTGATGCCCTCCTCGACATTCCCGATCATCAACACCCGCCCCACCCGCTCACAGGGCTGGAACTCCCCGTTCGCCGTTACATGAAGACGGCGGCGCCCCGCGATACAGAAACCCGCCGGGCTGACGGTCTCGCCGATCGCGTCGCGCGAGCGGTGAAAGAAGCGGATCAGATCGCCGTCAAACAGGGCGCGTGCCACCGGATCGGGATCCTCGCCCCGGCGACGCACCTTCACGTAGCGTTCCCGGGATTCGGAGAGATGTCGTGAGCGGGCCGTCAGATCGACCACCCTCAACCACGGTTCACCGGGATCGACCCCGCTCAGGTCGGCCAGGTTCACCCCGACATGGGGGACGCCTTCGATTCCCAGCTCGCGATACGGAGGGAACGCGGCGAACCAGGCGCCGATCTCGTCGAGTTCCCCGGCGTCCACGACCGTGGCCTGAAGTCGCAGCCGGTCGCATGCCGCCGGGTCGCGGGCCAGCAACGCACGGATTCCCTCCATCACGACGGCATGGGACGCTCCGCCGTCGCCGCGCAAACGATGGCGGTCGTGGATCGCCGCGGGACCGTCGAGACTGATCTGCAGATGGAGCCGGTGCTCGATGAGGAAGGCGAGGATCTGCTCGTCGCGGAGCAGCAGTCCGTTGGTGTCGACGATGATCCTCAGGTCGGGCCGTGGCGTCTCGGCCTCGATAATTGCGACGGCGTCCTTGACCCGCTCGAATGCCAGCAGGGGCTCGCCGCCATAGAAGGAGACGGACGCATGCTCGGCACCGACACTGCGGGGCAGGAAATATCGCAGGGCGCGGGTCATGACCTCGCGGCTCATCTCGCGGTCGGAATGCGCTCGCTGCCAGGTCAGGCCGTCGTGGGTGTGGGGACAGTACTCGCAGCGCAGATTGCACCGTTCGGTCAACGAGAGGGTGAGCTGGGACAACCCCGTTGCGAACCCCTCTTCATCGTAGCAGGAGCGGCAGACTTCCAATCGTGGTGTGGCGAAAGAGCGGAACAATCCGGAAGCCCTGGCGATGTCGATCTCCGCGTCGGCGTCCCGACGCTCGCGAGTGGAAATGGTCGCGTCATCAGACAAGTGGAAACCGAGAAGATCCACCACTGCCGCGCTCACGAGACAGACCTCGTTCACGCGGGGATCATAGACATAATGATGATCCCTGTGCTGGAAATGGTGAAATCCTACTCTGCCGCTCATCCTCCGCCAGGCTGAATGTCGTGATTGTTTGAGCTCGAGATCTGTGCTGATGCTGGTAACTGGAGCGCTTCCGCCGATGCCGAATCCCCACTGGGGCAGCTGCATGAGCAACTACAAGAGCAACTGCACTTCGGACTCGCCTTCAGCTCTTCCTGCTTCGTTTCGTGGCCGGGATTCTGTCGTTCGATCATGTCCGGGATTTCCTTTCGCTTGATACCTCCGGGGAATGCCATGATTGTAGGGGATGAACCCACGTCACAGCAACCCCGGCAGCCCATATATATTCTCGAAAATACATGCAACGGTTCGAACCTCGCGGCATTGGTATCGAAGTGAGCGACCATTACGAGTGACATCCGCGGATCCGATCCCCATCGCGACCGCAGGCACAGACCCAAGCCGGAAACCGCCATTTCGAGTGCTCTGCGGGCGAGGAGCATTCGGCGGTTTCCGGCTTTGTCATAGTAGAGACGACGGTCGATGACCCCTCGGGAGCATCGGCCGTCGTCGTGTTCGGTCCATGACCGGTCAGGCGTTTTCTTCGCTCCGACGCACCGCCACCAGCTCGATGTCGCCGTGCTGGTGCATCTCTCCCCCGCCGTGGTCGTGGAGCGGGCCGAGTTCCTCGCGGTGATGGATCGTCTTCCAGTTGCGGAACAGGTTGCGGATCACGCCGCGGGCCAGAAAAGTGCGATGATCGCCGTCGATGCTGCGGAAACTGTGGAGGCCTACCTTCGTCCAGGTCTCGCTGATGCGCTCGTAGGACGGGTCGTCCACGTGCCAGGCCGTGAGAAACAGGGACGAGCCGTACTTGGTCCAGTCGTAGATGCGGTGGACGAGGGTCGCGCACTCGGCGCGCGAGAGGATCTGCATCAGCCCGAAGCAGAGCACGGCGTCGAATCGTTCTTCGGGGTCGTATTCGTGAGCGGCGGCGCGATGCAGTTCCACGTCGACGCCGGCGCTTGCCGCCGCGGCCTTTGTCTGCTCCACCGCGGATATTGACGGGTCGATGCCCACAACCCGGCACCCTCGCGCCGCCAGCACCAACGCATTGCGACCCTGGCCCACGCCGATGTCCAGCACGCGGGAACCCGGCGGAATCAGGTCGATGTGTTCGGCGAGCAGGGGACTGGGGTCGCCGAAGTAGGCTTCGGTGGTCCGGTAGGCGTCGTCGTAGTCGTGCATCGGGCGTCCTCAGAAGGTGCGGGCGATTGAACAGGGCGACTCGGGTAGGGCGATTCGGGGGGAGAATAGACTGTTTTGGGGATTTGATCAATCACCGGATGGAGTTGGCGAAAGCCGGGAGCCGGGGGGTTGCCCCGGCTCCCGGCTGTGTGTCGCCGAACTCGTTCTATCGCACCAGACTCAACTTCCTGATCTCCCCCACGCACCTACCATCGACGGCCAACGCGGCGAAGTACGTGCCGCTCGCCACCTCGCGCCCGGCGTCGTCGCGGCCGCGCCAGGTCACGCGGCCCTGGGCCCCGGCAGGCAGATCGCCGGCTTGGAGAGTCGTGACGAGGCGGCCAAGAACGTCGTGGATGCGGATCGTCGCCGT
>CALEMW010000214.1 GCA_937910695.1 uncultured bacterium | reverse complement strand
GGAGCCAAGCATTCCTCCCTCGAAATTCCATAGTAGATCTGGTTAACACGAGGCGGCCCGAAATGGCCCGTTAACGCGTTGTGCTGCCTTGTGTTCGGTGGGGGAGATTCCTGGGTGCGAAACAGAGAGTGCCCAGGGGCGAGGTGTCAGCCCCCTCCAGTCTCTGACTCTCAGTTTTTGTACCGGTCTGAGACGGCGGTTAACAAATACCGGCTCGGTCCTTTATGCAGGATTCCAGGTACGTCAGCTACTCATCATCCGCCCGATACGCCGTTGCTTCCTCGTCGATCCAGTCCTCCTCGGTCCACGACATGCCCTTCCTACCTGGAACGACCCGACAGGGGCCTGGGCGGTACTTCGTGCACGACTTCGGGCCGTAGCAGAAGGTCTCGAACCGGTAGCGGGCGTTGCCGGGGTTCCACTGGTCGATGATCATCTCGACCGGCATCCGGCAGCCCCAGATGCAAACGCTGCATAATCCGGAGAAGGTGCGCGACGAAAGCCGCCGGTGGCCGCGCTGGCGGTACACGTCCAGCGGCGGCGGAACGTGGCCTGAGGTGGGGTTCGTGGGCTGCGACGTGAGCTTGCTGGTCTTGTACAGCTCGGCGGTTTCCTTGCGGGGGTCTGCGACGGGCTCGGCTATGCCGCTCACCTCCATCCCGACCTGGAACTCGTGCTTGGCCTGGGCGGCATTGCCGATGGCCACGGAAAAGGTCCGCTGCTCACCGCCGACCTCGCCATCGATCCCCAGGACGTAGCCGAGATAGGTGTGGTGACGCTGGTCGAAGGAGCGGAGCAGCCGGATGCGTGGCTGGACGGAGGTGATCTTTCCCTGCCATGTCAGCTTGGGGGCCATCCTGCTCCCGTTCTATTTCGCCAGCTTCTTGTAGCACCCGTAGCATACTGGCTTGGCCATCGTCGGCTTGCCTGGCTTTCCGCACGAGTGGCAGACCTTCTCTTCATAATCCGGGTTCCTATACTGCTCCCAGCTACGGTAGTGCTCGAGGCAGTAAGGCCGCTCTATGTTCAGAGGGATCGCTTTGCCACACCGGATACAGAGTCCCTGTGGTCCCTTCCCGCTGTTGGTCTTCGGAGTGGGTCGAGGCTTGGGAGCCTTTGATCGAGACGGCTGCTGGTTTGAAATCGCCTTGAGACCAGGCTCCAGGACTTCAGCGATCCAGTCCCTGATGTTGTCGTGGAGGGAGCCAGGCTCAGTAATCATCCCGATCTCGGTACTTCCTTCGAAGGAACCGTCGACCAGGTTGGCCGAAGTGATGATGCTGAACATATCGTCGAACCAGTACACCTTCGCATGGAGCCGGTGGAATGCGTACAGGTTCAAACCGTGGGAGATAGCCTCCTTGAATCCGGTCTTGGCTGGGTTGACCTGTTCGGGCTCGTCTCGTACGACCACATTCACTGTTGCCCCGCGCTTGCAGGCTTCGGTGATCTGTCGCCTAAGGGTGCTCAGCTTGTCGATGGTCAGATAGGGGGTGATAAGCCATGCTTCGTTCCCTGCGTCCAAATCTCCGAGAACTAGGTGCAGGTTGTCTTCGATCTCTCGAGTTTTGAGGAGGCCGGGCCCTCTGCTAAATCCAAAAACCATCTGTATTCCTTCACAGGTTGCGATCCATGGTGGCGGCATCAACCGCCGATATTCTGGTCAGATTAACTGCAACAGCTGGAACGACCTAACTGATAATTTGATATCTTCGAAGCGAGAGTTCCAGGCTAAACTCACAGCAGCGATCAGCACTGTTCTATACCTGTTACTCCCTGCCACCACGTAATTGACCCCAAACTCTCGATCATGATACTGTTCAGCATGGTTCGCTTGATCAAGTACGGATGAAGTATGACTTCTAATATCAAACGAGACTTTGATCTATGAGATACTGGTGGGTCAATCAGAACAAAACGTATCGCCAGGAGCGAGCAGGTGGCTACCTGTGGTCTCCCAAGCGCAAGTCGAACGATGCCCACAATCCGTTTTACGACTTCATGCGCGTCGTCGCCCCCGGTGACGTCGTCCTTTCGTTTGCCAAGACCCTGATCCCGTCGTACGGCATCATTACCTCCCACTGCTACGAGGCTCCAAAGCCGCCCGAGTTCGGTCGGGCTGGTGAGGACTGGAACGCGATCGGATGGCGGGTCGACGTTGCGTATCAGGATTTCCCAGAACCTTTGAAACCTGCTCAGCACATGGAACGGCTCCGCCCGTTGTTGCCCCAGAAGTATGCGCCCTTGCTGAAAGATGGCCGGGGGATCCAGAGCGTCTATCTGACCGAGTTGCCGCAGCGGTTGATGTCCCAGCTGGCGTTGCTGATCGGTGCACCCTTGCTGGATGTCCTCGAGCGTCCTCCGCTGATCGCCCGCGATCCGGCCCAGGAAGACAATCCCATCCAGGAGCGTTGGGAAAGGCGGATTGTCACGGAGATTCGCCAGCTTGCAGAGATCCCAGAAACCGAGCGTGAGCAGATCATCGATGCGCGGGTCGGACAGGGACGCTTCCGCAGACTCGTGTACTCCCATGAGCATTGCTGCCGAGTGACGAGGGTCGACCGAGCCGAGCACCTGATCGCCAGTCACATCCGGCCTTGGCGTCACAGTTCGAACGAGCAGCGTTTGGATCCAGAAAACGGGCTGATGCTGACGCCCAATGTAGATCACCTATTCGATCGTGGATTCATCACGTTCTCTGGCAGCGGGCAGCTCGTCTATTCACCGGCAGTGGATCGGGAGTCCGTGTTGAGGATGGGGTTTGATCCGGATGTGCAGCTGGATGTCGGTGGGTTCTCGGCTTTGCAGAACCAGTATCTGGAATTCCATCGTGATGATGTATTTCTCAGTAATCAGTAATCAAGTGAAGGAACACATATGCCCATCTACGAGCTGCGTGACGATAGGATCCACTCTATTCCTCGCACCCATTTCGCATCTGAAGGCATCAAGGAGCGTGACGACCTCCAGCGTCTACTACGCGATCAGCCCGACCTAATCGACGAAGGACTGATGGTTCTTGCCGAAGAGTTCGGCGACTGGACCGACAGCAGCCGCCGCATCGACCTCCTGTGCCTTGACTCCATCGCCAACCTCGTGGTCGTCGAACTGAAGCGCACGGCGGATGGAGGCCATATGGAACTCCAGGCTCTGCGATACGCGGCGATGGTCTCGACCATGACCTTCGATCAGGCCGTGATGGCCCACTCCGCATACCTGAAGCAGCGAGGCCGTGAGGGGGATGCCCGCGATGCGGTACTCGAACACCTAGGGTGGGAGGAGCCGGAGGAAGATCGCTTTGCTGTCGATATCCGGGTCGTGCTCGTCTCCGAGGACTTCTCCCGCGAGATCACCACAGCGGTCATGTGGCTCAACGAGAGGGATCTGGACATCCGCTGCGTTCGGCTCTCGCCGTATCTGTCCGAAGGCAGGGTGCTACTGGATATCCAGCAGGTCATACCGCTTCCAGAGGCTGCGGACTATCAGGTGCGTATCAAGGAGAAGGAGCAGAGAAAGCGGAGCTCGTCGTGGCAGCCGAAAACCATGCCGGAGATCTGGAAGGAATTCGAGAATCGCTGTCCGCCGGACGAGGTGGCCCTAGCGCGGGATCTCTACGCATGGTTCGATGAGCAGTTCGACGAGGTCTTCCCTACGGCAAACGCGTTCGCGCCTATGCTGAACGACAAGAGCCGGAATCGATTCTTCTTGAAGGTGATGTTCACTGGTGCTGTGGAGATCTGGTTTGTGCACCTGGCGAAGAACAGACCCTTTGAAGACGAAGCACTGCGAGAGGAAGTACGCCGTAGGTTCAACGCGATCGAAGGTGTAGAAATCGACGCAGATCGAATTGGAGGTAAGCCGACGTTCCCACTAAGCGCACTGGCTTCATCTGAGTCGTTGGCCCAATTCAAAGAAGTCGCACTCTGGATGAGGGATATGGCTCAAAAGGCTGAGTGATCAACAATCATGTGAAGTGGGAGGGCATTTGCCTACTGGAGCAGGGTAGGAGAAGCATTGGATTATCTTCCTCATATCGACCGGCCGCATTTTGACCCAGCGGCAACGGAACGGCTGCTTCTTCAAATGGGATATGCGCTGGCTATGGTTCAGGATCTTGAACTTGCGCTCGCGACATATCTCTCTGTTGTAGTCGACATCGAGCCAGGTACTGCGGTGGACATAGCCGTACGCACTTTCGAGAACAACGAGAAAAAGACGTTAGGGCGTCTTTTGAACGACCTTCGGAAATCTGACCAGGTTCCAGAGGATCTGGTCTCCAAAATAGAAGCACTTCGGCCCGAACGGAACTGGTTGGCCCACCGCGGCAACCACGCCGGACGAGAAGTCTTAAACAAGCCGATGCAACTCGCTGAAGTTCTGGCGAGGATGCTGTCGCTGGCTGACAACGCCCTTAAACTCGCCAAGACAGTCTCTGCTGAGCTTGATCGTTTTCAGATTCAACAAGGTGTATCTCGGGATGAACTCGATCGTCTGACTTGCGAGATTGCTGCGAAATGGGAGAACACCTAGTCGAGGCTGGTTCGAAAGAGATTGTACGGGGTTATCAACCATGTCACGTGTCATGCACATAGCCGGAGTATAGCCGGTTGGCTGCTGACGACACCGTGGGACAGGAGTCGGAGTGGCGAAGATGAAGGACGATCTCGAGAAAATGGGTGGTCGTGACCTACTCCGCCTATATGCAGAGGTACTTGAAGCACTACGGGGACGAGACTATGTACGTTCAGCGAATAATCCTGTCGCGGACTATGCTGAGAAACTCGTTTGCGCGGCCTTAGGATTGGAGCCAGCCCAAAAATCTAACAAAGGGTTCGATGCACAGGATCCCCAGACGGAAGAGCGGTACGAGGTAAAAGCACGGCGAATTACTTCACACAACAAGCCCGCGCGTTTCAGTCCCCTGCGGGATTTTGAAGCACAGCACTTCGACTATTTTGTGGCTGTTCTGTTTGAGTCAGATTTTTCAGTCCAGCGGGCTGTCAAAATCCCGTGGGCATCGATCACCGACGAGTTGTCGTCTCATAATGCTCATGTAAATGGCAGAGTTGTCTATGTGCGAGATTCCCTGTGGACAGCACCAGGGGCTGTGGAAATCACAAAATGCCTGCAACAAGCCGAGAGCACTTTCTAGAATAGTGACTTTAGCTGCTACCTTTTGTGCCAGTCCAATAATCCTTGAAATGCGACGTGATCCTAGGGATGTCCTTGCTGAGAATTTCATCCAGCCTGGATTCGATCTTCCCGGAGATATCATCGAACGTCGCGGCGTCCATGTCCTTCTTGGAGAGGATGTTCTTCTGCCACACGGTGTGCCACTTTTTCCCGACTGTCCGGTCGGCATGACCGAAGAAGCCTTTGTCCTTCATGAACAAGTCATGCAGAGCCTTGCGATGCGGGGCTTCCCCGGGACCGATGATGAGCCTCAAGACCAGCCTGTTGTAGTTCTCGAACTCGAAGAGAAGCACCCGCTTGGATTTCGTCCATCCCTCCGCTGATCGAGGAAGGGAATCAAGGTCGCCGAGAGTGAAACGGATATAGGACTTCGAATCGGAGTCCAGTTCCAGCCCTTCAGTCTTGTGGTTGCCGACCCAGCTGACGAGCATGTCCCTGACTTCGGACATGAGGTCGGGCTTGTATTCGAAGATCAGGTCGAGCGCACGTGGGTGTTGTGCGTAGATCCTGCGGCAGAGTTCCTCGATCCGGTCTCCTCCCACGATGTACCTCCTCAGTATCGACTGGTATTGCTGGATGAATCGGCGAGCATCTTCGCCGATGGTTCCTCTGCTGCGTTTCAGGGCAATTTGGATGCACTCGTCGACGGAGCCATAATCAACGACAGCCCAGTTGTCATCGTTTTTGGGCGGGCGACCATCCGGCGTGAGAAACAGCCGGACGTGGGGGATATCAGGGAAGGCGCGATCCAGGATCTCGCGATACCGCGCTAGCTGGTTGCTGTGCTCGTCCGAGTGGATCTTGTTCTCGATGGCCACGACGAAGGGCATCCGCTCGTCGCGACAGATGATCGTCAAATCGATCCTGTTCCACTCCCGGCGAACCTCGACGTCTCCGAAATCCAGCAGGTCCAGCTCGATGACCGAGATGATTGGCCCGAGCAATTCCCTGTTGTTGGAGACGGCCTGCTGGATGAACCGTTTAAGGAAGAAGCTTCCGAGTCCGTGGTTCTCCCTTGGGTCGAGTAGCCAGGCCAGCACGTTCGAGTGCCGGATTTCCACATGGGTGAGGCTCAGGGTCTCGAAGGGGTTAAAGACAGAGAGCTCTGCCTCAATCTCGTCCAGTTCCGGGTTGTCGAGGAGGAACTGTTCGAGGGCGAGGATGTCGGGATCTACCGGCTGCGTTTGATCTACTTTCTGGCTCATCTGTCTCCTACTGGCGGCAGGGGCAGCTTCCCGTTGCTCTCGCCCATCGTCGGAACAAATCCCGGTGGCTCATCATCATAATCGCCGTAGTCGTCGTAGGCGTAAGGCAGCCCGCCCGTCCTTACAAAGGACAGCATCAGCTCGTACCAGGCGACGTACTCTGGGTCCTCGCCCTGGCCGAGCTTGCAGATCTCCGGGAATTCGAGAAGGAAGCGGTCGGCCAGCTGCTCCGTGTCCAGGCTGGGAGCGTCGTCCCAGTCGAAGATTCGACCCTCCATGCCGGATGTGTAGAGGGCCATCTCGGGGCCGCCGCTGGTGACGCACAAGGCGCCATTCGCAGGGTCCATGTTTCCTGCGTGAGTAACTCCGCACCGCCAGTACATTCCCGATGGGGCCATGCCTGGCTCTATCCTCAGACGCTCGTAGCCACGTCGGTGGAGGACGGCGACCATCTCCAGCACCTTGATGCAGTTGAGTATGGTCTCAGACAAAGGCTCGTCAGCGGTCATCAATTCTCGATTCGTAGTTCGTCAATCCCAGCACAGGGGAATTCCATCTTCCTCCATGGGGGTCTCGCACTTCGGGCAAAGCCAGGGATCCGACCAGGCCGCGAAGCTATGCTTCTTGGACTTGGGGCAGCGGAACCCGGTTAGGCCCTCGTAGGTCAGGATTTCGCCGGGGATGTCCGGGGCCTTTTCGTTCGCCGTGGCGTCATGCAGTTCTTGGCAATCATGGCAGACGATGGTCTCCACGACAGCGTAGAAGCCGAACGTTCGGCCTCCGGCGACCTCGGCTGAATACTCACAGTTGGGGCAGGTAAATCCACGGGTCATTCCCATATCGTTCTCCTAATGGAACGATCTTCTCATGTTCCAGTCCGAAAGTCCTCAACTGAATCTACCTCAGGGCTTTCCCTCGATACGATCCGGCTGACCAGAGTGCTCATCCGGGCGCGAGACACGCCGCATCGTCGAGAAGCCTCCGCGTAGGAAGGCATTCTGCCCCGGTCGACTTGGTCCTCAATGTGCAGGGCCAGGGCGAGCCAGTAGAGTCTGCTCTCGGGACTGCCACGAGGCGGGTGCCGTTGCACGTCGTCGGGGGCTCGCTGGCGCACCGGCGTCTTCCAGTCGACCTCGATCTCGATTCTCATGGCCCTACCCTCATCCGGTGATCCTGAACTTGTGGAGTGTACAGTCCGCTGACGTGCAATACCGGACCTCCTTGGAGTTCCAGCCGCAGCATTCGAGGCACTGGGCCCGGATCGCCGATTTTCGGCTCTTACCTACGATTCCCTTCTCGTAGTGGCTCCGGTACTTCGTGGGGATGTCTTTCCTCTTGGGCGTGACGGTCGTGGATTCCTGGTCCAGCAACGGCCGAATATCGGCACTTCCTGAGACGTCCTGCGGCAGTTCCTGCTCGGTTTGTTTCTTCATCGCTTCCTCCTTGGTTAGGCCCCGTGGGCCAGCTTCAGCTCCTCTGACAGTAACCTGACGCCCGCCGGGCTGAACTCGATGCCCAGGGTCGTGCCGTCGTAGTCGATGGTGTCGATCATCAGTCCGATAACCCGCTCCTTCTCCGCCGGGAGCAGCACCTCCCAGATCTCGTCGAACACGGACAGCGATTCGAAGAGGTCGGAGGGGTCGGGGCGTAGCTGGGAGTGGGACTCGATCTCCGTCTGGATGTCGGTGACCTTCTGGTCGAGCGTCTCAAGCACGGCTTCGAGTTCGGCGACCCGGCTGGCTATTGAAGTGCCGGTTACGGTTCCATCGGCCAAGTTTTTCAGCAGGCCTTTAATCTCGTTCTGGGTCGTGGACTGCTGTTTCGCTGCCCGGGCGAGGTCGTTATCGAGCTGCTCGTGGACCTCTTTATGGCGGGCGTTGGCGGCTGCGAGGACCTGCTCTTGTAGAGCCAGGTCTCGGCCGACTGTTCGGATCTGGTCGAGGATCAGGCCCTCGAGCTTGTATGCAGGTACAGACGGGCAGGGGCAGGTCTCGTAGCCGTGTCGTTGGGCCGAACAGCAGACGTAGTACTTATAGGCCCGTGGGCCTTTGCGTGTCGTGCTTGTGGTCCTGGAGGCTTTACATGCGCTGCAGGTGACCCGCCCGCGTAGTATGTACCCATGGATGTTGCGGGTGGCCGCACCTCGTGTGCGACGGTTTTTGTCGAGTAGGGATTGGACCTGCTCGAACAGTGCGGCGGGCACGATCGCTTCGTGCTGGCCGTCGTAGACTTCGTCTCCACAGGTGATTCGTCCGGTGTAGATAGGGTTGGTCAGGAGTCGCCCTAGGGATTGCTTCGTGAAGGATCCACCACCGCGCTCGCGTCCACCTGTCCCTCCTCAAAACCCCATCTGCCAGTAAAGCCCAGGTTGGATCTACTTCCAACACCACGCAGGGATGAGCAGACTCGCTTGGATTGATCGCCCCAAGACTATCCACGCCGAATTATCTGTTGAATTGAATGTCAAAAGCCCGAACAGGGGATGAGATATTGACCTGCAGGCACACCACGCCAACAACCGAATCCTACCTGGATTCACGTCACTTCTCCTAAGCCGCATCCCGATAATACCGACTATGCAGCCCCCCGGCCATCGGCCGCCGCTTCACAGTCCCGAGCTCCACCGGCTCGACCTCCCGCCCGTCCGGCGTATCCTTCTCGAGCCCGAGATGCGTCCGCGACCCATGGTAATAATCGAGGTACTTCATCAGCAGCCGTCGGGCATGGCGCTCGCCGAACACGATCGTATGATCCAGGCACTCCCGCTTCAACGTCCCGACCACCCGCTCACAGTATCCGTTTTGCCATGGGGATCGGGGGCTCGTCAGAAGATCCTCGATACCCATGTTCCCGATGGCTCGCATGACTTCGTATCCATAGATCCCGTCCCGGTCCCGCACCAGAAACCTCGGCGCCTCGTCGAACGGAAACGCCTGATAGAGCTGCTTCGCCGTCCACTCCGCCGTCGGTCGTCGCGTGACGTTGATGTGCAGGATGCGCCGCCGATCCAGCGACAGCACCACGAACACGTACAGCGTCTGGAACATGACCGTCGGCACGGTCAGAAAGTCGATGGCCGCCGTCTCGCCGAGATGGTTCCTCAGGAACGTCTTCCAGTTCTGGGTCGGCCGTCCGCTGCGCTTGATCATGTAGCGGGCCACGGTCGCTTCGCTCAGCTCGTAGCCCAGCATCAGCATCTCGCCGTGAATGCGCGGGGCGCCCCAGGTCGGGTTCTCGCGCGAGATGCGTTTGATGAGTTCAATGACTTCGTAGGGGATCCGCGGCCGCCCCGGATCACGTGGCCGACTCTTCCACTTCCACCACAGCCGCCAGCCTTTGCGGTGCCAGGTGATGACGGTTTCCGGCTTGACCAGCCGCAGCGGGCGACGCCAGCCAGACCATGCGCGACTCAACGCGACCCAGAACAGTCGATCCAGAACATTGAAGGCCGGCTTGGGGTTAGTGCGCTCGAGAACCAGGAGTTGCTGGCGCAGGGCCAGGTTCTCCAGGGCCAGGGCATTACGTGAGAGGATGAGGTCGCCTAGGGAGGCAAGGAGGAGTTTGAGCATGGTCTGGTTATCGGCGCGTGGCGGAAGAGGCTTGAGTCGTCGCCGGATTATATCGAGCCCCAGGGGCCTCCCGCAGGCCAGTGCAGGGTGTCGTCCGACGGAGAGATCATCGGCCGCAGGAAGGCTGTTGTTTCTTTCCAGACGTCGACGAACAGTGCAGGTGCCGACTCGGTCAGTTGTGTGCGCCTGAGGAAAGCCCGCCATTGCAGTTGTTTCGCGTCGGAGTTGCCGAAGGTGTCCGTGAAGTAGACTGCACCCGCATCCATCACCGTACCACGTCGTCTGAATGTCTGAGCGATCGCTTCGGAGAGTATGTCGCTGTCGAACGCCTGGCTTGTGGCCAGCGACCAAATGTCGAAGAAGTCCTTCATCCGGCTGTTCAGTTCTCCGAGTTTGATCATGGCCTCGAACTTCTCGGCGATGGTCGTTTCCCGGTTGTAGGCCCGGAGCAATGGAGCAGGCTGCTCGAGGATCGTTGGAAACGTCAACGAGATCGGTCCCGGGGTGATGACGTCGCTGAAGCCGAGATCGATTTGCATCGCTATGCGGGCATTCCCCAGATTCCCGGTGAAGGTCGATCGAACACCTTCGTAGACGGCATCTTCAGCAATGCGTTCGGTTGCGACCGTTGTTCCGTCGAAGACCATGCCATCGGGCTCGACTTCTACCGTGCAGATCCCTTTGATCACGGCGCGGATACCGTCCAGGTCATTCGTGATGCGAGCGAGCAGGTCGATGTCTTTTGTTGGGCGGTAGATCGGAAGGTGCCAGGCGCCCAGCAACAGTCCGCCCTTGAGGACGAAGTGGTCGGCATGTTCGGAAACGGATAAACGATAGAGCCATCGCTCCAGGGCGTAGCGCTGAAGAACCTCGTTGAAGCGCCGACCTTCGTGCCTGGAGAGATTCAAGAGGCGTTGGTGGACCGAAGCGGCGGTGTTCGCGCTCATGTCGAGGCTTCCAGATAGGGCCGGATCATGTTTTCGACCCGGTTGACGCGAGCGTATTCGAGAACGCGTTGCATCGAAGCGCCGCGTCGATTCTTGTAGAGAGCCAGAGCCTCGAGGGTGATGTCGAGGCCGATTTTGTTGCGATACTTGAAGCAATCGGCGATGGACTTTTCCGCGTCGAATACGCGCACCGATGTGCCGCCGAGGTCGTGGCTGGTGACTCCGGCGATGAAAGATTTCCGGGAAAACCGAAAGACCGCGAGCGGGACCTCGTCGAAAGCCGGGTAGCGAGCCGTCCGCGAGATCGCCAGGTGGATCTCGTGAGGGATCTGGGTTGTGAGATTGTGGATGGCGAGCGCCGAGATGAGGCACACGACGCCCTTTGGAATACGTCCGGCGACCAGCGCCAGGTCGGGGTCGCCTACAGGCGGCAGATCGGAGAGCCGATACAGTCCCCTTGCTAGCCGGACCAGCTGGCCGCCGTCACGCAGAGCGTAGAGTATACGAGGATGAATGCCGGCCGACAGGGCCTCGCTTGTGCGAACGGTGCCGCCTCTGGCTGCGATGATCTGCAGAGCGGTTTCAGTCTTGGTCGGCATGTTGCCCTCTCTGGATAATAATGCAGCCAGATGGTAGCAAGTGGCTGCTGTTTAATCCACGAGAATATCTTGTCCCTTCTATTTACTCATCCGGCGATGAAATCATCTCATCGGACTCGTCGATCCTGAAGGACTCAACCCTGAGCGACTCAAATCAAGTGAGGGTGGGTATCGTCTAGAGAGAATGCGGAATGTAAATGGAGCTAGGCAGACCAACCCATCAGACTGACCCCAAAGATCCCGAGGCTATCCGACTACGCCGCCCTCCTCGTATAGCGGTGATGTAGCCCACCGAGAACAGGCTCGGACTGGATCGGCCCGCTACTCGGTAGTTCGACCACCCTCGCCTCAGGACAGTCCTTCTCCAAGCCCAGGTGGGTTCGGCTGCGGTGGTAGTAGCCCAGGTACTCCTTGAGCACCCGCTTGAGGTGCCGCTCATCGAAGATGATCACGTGGTCGAGGCACTCACGCCGGATCGACCCGATCACCCGCTCGACATACGGGTTCTGCCATGGAGAACGCTTTGCCGTTCGGATCTGCTCGATGCCCATCGCTG
>CALEMW010000213.1 GCA_937910695.1 uncultured bacterium | reverse complement strand
CCATCAGGAAGGAATCCGCTGGCTCACTGAGGTCTTCAGTCGCTCCGCCCTGAAGTACCCGGATTACACGGCCCTGCAGATTCCCCATACGGGAGAGTCCCTGACATTTGCCGAGCTCGACGAACGGGCCGAAAACATTGCTTCAGCCCTTTCTCCCTTCCTCACGGGCCCCGATCAGGTCGTGGCCGTGGCCATGAGTCAGGACAGCTGGCAGATCGTGGCCTCTCATCTCGGCATTCTCAAGGCCGGCGGTACCATGATGTTCCTCGATACGGCCCTGCCCGAGGCGCTTATTACCCACATGCTTGAGGACGCACGGCCGGTGGTCATTCTCACCCGGGGCCAAGACAAGTTCCGTGACCTGCCGACCCTTAACGTTCTGGAATTGCCAGGGGATATGACCCGAAGCGGGCCGCCTCCCTGGCTGGATGATCCCACCGAGCGCCTTGCGACCATCTTCTACACGAGCGGCACCACCGGCATGCCAAAAGGGGTGGAGTGCCCGCACGCAGGGTATGTAAACCTGGCCCTCAGCTACGCCGATTATTTCGATCTCATACCGGGCATGGACGCGACATCCCTCACGTCCTCCCTGGGATACGATGGCAGCATCTCCGAGATGTACAGCGCCTGGGTGTCGGGTTGCGCCGTGGTCATGCTGACCCAGGAGCAGGTAAGGTCCGGCCCGGATCTGCTCCCCGTCCTGCGCGAAGCCGAGGTCACGGTGCTCTTCTGTCCGCCGGTGCTGCTCACTACCCTCACATCAACCCCCGAGCTTGATCTCCCCTATCCACTGTGCCGCTACGTGGTGCCGGCGGGGGAAGCCTTCCCCGCAACGCTCGTGGAGCCCTGGACGCGCGGTAGGCGGCAGATCATCAACACCTACGGCCCCACAGAGGCGAGTACCGACACGAGCCGCCAGAGTTTGCGGCCGGGAGAACCCATCACCATAGGCTCGCCCTTCGCCAATGTCACCTACGTCATCCTCGATGTGGACCAACTCCGCCCGCTGCCCCACGGGGAGGTGGGTGAGCTTTGTATCGGCGGGGTACACGTTGCACGGGGGTACCGCAATTTACCGGAGCAAACCACCCGAAAGTTCATAACACACCCTCAATTCGGCCGCCTCTTCCGCACCGGGGACAGATGCAGAATCGACATCAGAACACAGCGCGTGCACTTCCTCGGTCGTATCGACGCGCAACTCAAGGTGCGCGGGCACCGTGTCGAGATACAACCCGTTGAGGACATCCTTCAGACGCAGTTCAGAGAGATTGAGGCCGCCGTGCTGGACTACCAGAATCAGGAACTGGTCGCATTCGTTGCTGCTCCAACGGTCTTCGAAGGCGATATCACAGTGGTCGCTCCTGCACCGGCGGAGTGGGCAGCCCGGGTAACGGCGACCTTGGCAAGACAACTTCCAGAGCCGTCGGTGCCCACAAGGATCTTCCTGGTGGAAAAATTCGTCATGAAGCCGATGTCCGGAAAGATCGACCGGGAGTGCTTACCCAAACTGTCTCATGGGCTGACAAACGCCGATCCGGAAGCAGAGGACACCCGGCGTGGCTCACCGACCAACGTGCAGAACACCGCAGCGGGAAACGCCAAACCGCCCGACTTAGATGCGGACGTGGCACCGGGCGGTGAGAAAGTGCTGGAGATCTGCAGGGCCGTGTTCGAAACCTCGCTGGGATGGGACGATGTATTCGCTGACCATGGGGGTCACTCCATCATCATCG
>CALEMW010000212.1 GCA_937910695.1 uncultured bacterium | reverse complement strand
TGACCCCGCCACCCTGAACAATGAACCAATGGATCTCATCTTCAGGTATCCTCTCCAGGTACTTCCCGGTAGCCAGGCAACGCCTGCGGTCCTTGCTCGAAAAGACGTGATCCTCCGACCAGAGGAACGAACCTTCGAGGATGCCTTTCTGCTTGGGCTCCTGCCCGGACTCGGACACGTCCCCCGCGCCACCAAGCTCATGCTCGGCCAGGGCGGCCTGGACATCCCGCTGAGCCCGCCACGCCTCCGGGGGATCGATCACCACCGCGCCGTCCTCGTCCCGCGTCAACCTCTCCAGGGAGACAGTGATCCCGAAGACGACCTCGTCGTTCGCGTGGTAGTCGAGCCTGACGCCGTCGCAGTCGTCTACGAGCCTGTTGATAGCCCGCTCACACAGAATCAAGCGTAGATCGAGCAGGATCGTGCTCTCGCTGCCATACCAAAAGACGACGTTCTGGGCCTGACTGGACCACAGTCCCTTCCTACCGCGCAGGAGGATGCGTCCGTCCGTCTTGTCCGCACGGGCTCGGATCAAGCACCGGGTCAGGAAGCGGTCCACACGCTCGTTGACGAGCAGCTCGAGGGCGTCAGAGACATTCATCGTCCGATCCTCTCGCGGACTTCGGCCCGCTGTTGTTCTGGCAGCAGATCGATCACCCAGTCCAGGTCGGGCCCGCCCAGGCAGTCCATGAGCAGATCCTTCGCCATGTCGAAGTCCACCCCTCTCGCCACCCGCAGCACCGCGCTCGAGCGAGCCAGGGTCATGGTGGGATGGGGGTCGGAGTAGATGCCCGCGCCGACGACCATGCAAGTGACAGGCTCGACGAAGATCAGCAGGTACGCCTGGTGCTCACGGAAACGTCGCTGAGCACGCATGAAAGGATCGTTCGCGACCATCACTCCCCCCGGCAGTCGAGCAGGTAGGTCTTGTCCACCCAATGGACCAGCAGCCAGCCCTTGTGGGCGCAGAGCGCCCCGCTGTAGTGCCTCTCACGGATGTACTCGGCCACGGCATACATATCGATCTCGCGACTGGTGAGCACGATGGAGACGTGTACGTCGTGGTAAGCCTCGGGCTTGCCGCCCAGTTCACCGTAGCTCTCGACGGTCGTCTCGAGCTGGTGGAAGACCATCTTGGTGGAGGTGAGTTCGCTCGCCTGGACCTCCCAGGTGCCGACCTTGAGGTGGTCGCTCCTCCGCAGCACGTCGATGACGCACTCACCGTCGTCGTTCCGGCCACGGTAGACGTTGATGCAGTTGTCGATGCTGTACTTGGCCACCATGACCAGATCGCCTGGCTCGAAGGTGGGCTCGGGAGCAGGCTCGCCCACCGTGAACACCGCCTGCATGGGCACCACCCAGGTAGTGCCGCTGCGCGAGACGACGGCGAGATCGCCATGGACTTCGCTCTTGGCCCGACCCGCGAAGCGCAGCTCGAGCAGTGACACATCAGCCAGATCGTCGTTCCAGCCGACCGTGCTCTCGCAGATGGCCTGGGCGTCGTCGCAGAGGCACACTCTGGAGCCGATGGGGATGGTGGGCATGGCTACTCCCCGATCCAGGTGAGCACGGTACGCGCCAGCCGCTTGATCAGCGGCGCGGGCGGGGGCGGCGCGGGCGCTCGCCAGGCCAGCAGGCGCTCCGCGACCGGGCGCTCGAGCTTGCGCGCCAGGGCCTTCTCGAAGGCGACCTGGGCCTCGGTCAGGTGTGCTCCATCAGGAGGGGGGCGCAGGCTGTCCAGGTCGATGATGAAGTTGTCCAGGGGGATGATGTCAGCGCGCACCTTCACCCACAGCTCCACCAGACACCACGGCTGCGCCGGATCGTACCAGACCTGGACGCGCCAGCGGTTGCCGGGCTCGTTCAGCAGGCCGAGCGTGATCCATCCTTCGTACTCGAGGTTCTTGGCCTTCTTCAGCCAGTCGAGGCTCATGTCGTCTTTCATACCCATGGTGTCTCCTGTGTCACGTTTCGTTACAGAGAGGTTCGAGCCAGCTTCACGGACTCGGCGTCGAAGGGGTCTTCGCTCAGCTTCTTCCAGGCGCGCAGCAGGGCCAGGGCCTCGTTTCGTTTCGAGTAGGCAAGCTCGTGATTTCGCCTGGCGTAAGCAAGCTCGTGATCATCATTCTCGACGCTGACCTCGAGCGCCGCGAGCGCCTGCTGCACCAGCGCCTGCTGGCGGCAGTAGGTCAGCTCGCGCTGCACCTCTCGCAGCAGCGTGTGATCGCGTAGCTGGAGAGTGAGAGCCGCGAGCATCCCGCGAGGATCGTCCTGGTCTTCAGGACGCAGCAGGATCTGGATGGCGGTGGCGAAGTCGGACATCATCGATCCTAGTCTCCGGTCAGCAGCGCGGCCTTGCGGCGCAGCTCGTCCAGACCCTCGAGCGGGTCGGGCACCTGATCGAACAGCACGAGCACGCCTGCGCGAGCCGGGCAGTCGGCGGGGCCTTCGACGGAGGTGGCCTCGTCCAGCGGGCCGACCTGGCGCTCGAGCACGACACAGCGGAGCTGGCTCTGCTCCTGGTCGAAGCGCACCAGGGGGCAGTAGAGGCAGTAGAGGACGCGGAGGGTGTGGTGGCGGGGAGAGGCGGTGGCGGTGGGGATGCGGCCAGCAGCCAGCAGCCGGCTCTCCAGGCTGACCTGTGGCGAGGACGAGGTATCGGCGGCGGGCGGTGCGCTGCGCGTGGGCTCGACCTCGTTGCGGAGATTCCACCTGTCGATGGCGTCAGTCCGGTTGTTCGATGTGCCGTATGACGCTCTACAGTTCGAACACGCGAACCACCAACCAGATGGACAGATACAGGGCAGCGGAGAGTCTTTGCAGCCGCAGACCTTGCATGGGGCGGTGGACTCGTCGATCTTCTCGTCCATCAGGACTCCTTCGGTGCCCAAGGGGCGCACCACGGGCAGGAAATATCGGCCACCAGGACGGCCTCGGTGAGCATCCGTTCGACCTTGATTTCTTCGGCTGCGCGCCCATCGATCACCCAGGGCCTCCACAGGCCGGGGTGTGCGGGCCCTGGGTCGTAGGACTGGAGGAAGATCACCCGCCTGACCGTCTCTCCCTCGAGCGCAGCCCAGAGCTGGCCGGCGCGGCGGCCTGGGAAGGGGAGCGGCAGATCGGTGTCGATCTCGGAGATCAGATCGAGCAGCTCACGCTTGTCGCGGAACGCGCCAGTGTCGCCAGCCCTGACCGTCTTGCCGTCCGACCGTCGCCAGACGTGCTCGGGTTGCACATAGCGCCACCACGGACGCTGTGGGTGCCGCCCGCGTGGCAGCGGGTGGAGGGCTCGGAGCTGGTCAGGCCATGATCGCATCAGGGGTCGGTCCTCTACTGACAGGTCCGTATCCACGCACGGTAGGGCAGTCAAGCAGACTTTCCCGAGAAATGATAGGCTCCTGAGCATGAACCGATCCCCACGCGCCATCCTCGGCCTGCCCGAGCACGCCTCCCTGCCCGAGTGCAAGCGCGCCTACCGTCGCCTGGTGACGCGGCTCCATCCCGACGTGAACCCCGACCCTCGCGCCCACGCCAGGTGCAACGAGGTGGTGGGTGCCTGGATGTACCTGTCCGGTCGCTGGAACCAGCCGAGCGTCTCGAGCGCCGCGCCGCCCCCCTCCAGCTACTACCCGCGCACCAGCACGGCCATGGCCAGGCCCATGAGCAGCTACACGCCAGCCCCGACCCAGGTCGTGCGCCGTCGCACCCCCGTCTCGGAGCACTACTGGCGCGAACAGGCCGAGCTGGAGGCCATGTATAGCCACCTGGGTCGCTGGGGCCGGGACGGGATGCTGCACTACAGCCTGCACGATCTGCGGCGCTGGTAAGCGAATCCGCTTGTTTGCGTGCGGTATCCTCCGTAGGAAGCCTTTTTTCGCTGTACGAGGGCTTCCATCTGCGCGAGACATGGGCTACCATTCCAGTGCATCCCTGGAGAAGCCAGGGGTCTACACCCACCGAAGGAGTCTTCCATGCCCCCCGGAAACCTGCGCGCCCGTCACCTCGTCCCCAGCACCGTCCTCTCCGCTGCCGGCGCGGCCCCCCTCCAGGCCCTGACCTGTCTGGTCGCCGTCCTGCCCAACGCTGGTGGAGTCTCCGACATCGCCCTGGTCGTGGACAAGAAGTTCACCATCCTCGACTGTGTCGCGAGCCAGGGAGCCATCGCTGCCGGTGGTGCCGCCATCGTCGCGCTCTCCACGACCGCAGCCAAGGCCAACCCCATCACCAACGACATGGACATCGGCACCGCCGCCGCCGCTGGCGCGACCGCCCGCGCCACGACGGTCAACGCACCCCTGGCCGTGATCGCCGCAGGTGGTACGCTCTACATCTACCGGACCTTCAACACCAACAACGGCTGTCGCGTCATCATCACCGGCATCTACACCGCGTAAGCCAAGGAGGCTCCTATGAACGTCCAAGGACGCCACATGGCAGATGAAGCTGGCGGAACCGCTGCTGGCAACATCTCCGTGATCGGCAAGACCGGAATCGTCATCGATCTCATCGACGCCGTGACCGGCACCGACACCGATGTCGTGCTCGATGCCGACTTCGAGATCCTCGATGTGATCTGCATCAAGCTGGCCGCCAATGGCGACGGCGACGACAAGCTCCAGGTCAAGGATGGCAGCGACAACGCCATCACCGACGACATGGTGACGGGCGGACTCGGTGCTGCCGGGCGCATCAAGCGCGCCGCCAACATCATCCCGACCTACGGCTCTCTCTCCAAGGGTGCCACCCTGCGCTTCACCCAGAAGAAGAACGCTGGCAACAACGCTGTCCGCGTCGTCGTGATCGGCG
>CALEMW010000211.1 GCA_937910695.1 uncultured bacterium | reverse complement strand
GCCTTGGGCGGAAAATGCCATTTACGATGGCAGCCATTGTCGCA
Organism: uncultured bacterium; assembly: GCA_937910695.1. Lineage (GTDB taxonomy): Bacteria > Krumholzibacteriota > Krumholzibacteriia > LZORAL124-64-63 > LZORAL124-64-63 > CALEMW01. The sequence goes on along the minus strand of CALEMW010000211.1, from coordinate 2,416 downwards.
GGAGGACTCAGTCTTATCGGTGTTCCCCTCACTGTCGGCTTTGTCAGTAAGTGGTACCTGGTAGTGGCCCTGCTTGATAACGGCTGGTGGCCGGTTGCGGTTCTGGTACTTTTCAGTTCCTTGATTGCAGTTATCTATGTCTGGCGGGTCATCGAGGCGGCTTATTTCAAAGCGGCTGCGGAAGACGCCCCGGCGGTTTCCGAAGCGCCATTGGCCATGCTCGTTCCGTTGTGGATCATCGCGGCGGCCAGTATCTACTTCGGCGTCAACGCCTCGCAGACCATGGACATCGCCCTGGGTGCGGCTGACGTCCTGTTACACGGGGCAGCGCAATGATCGCCGCCAGGAACACCCGGGAACGCATGAACTCCTACCTAGTCTCCGTCCACAAACCCTGGTTTTCGCCACGGCAGCGGCCTGAACGAGGGGAAGGAATGGTGATGTATGAGCCGAGTTGGATGTCCGAGTGGAGCTCTGGACGTCACGGAGGGCAGATCATTGCATGAGGGCTGATTCTGGACACACCTGTCCATTGGACGGAGCTGGCAACAGGGCGTTCAGGTCCGAGCCGAGGTCAGGATGGCACCGGCATTCGGTGTCGCGCCAGGGTCAGGAGGTTGGCAGTGAGCACCGATGCCCAGGTGTACGCCTTGAAGGAGCGGAGTCCCTTCCATGTGCATCTGGTCAGGCCGAAGCACCGCTTCAGGAAGGAGATACCCGCCTCGATTCCGGCGCGGAACCTGACGAGGCGCTTGTACACCCAGGTGCTGCGCGCCATCTCCGAGATCTCCATTCCGCGCCGCTTGGAGAAGACCACGTCGCTGACGTCAAGGTCCTTGATTGCAGAGAGATTGGCCTTGGCTGCGAAGCCACCATCGAAGACCACCTGGAGTGGGGTGCGTCCGTAGCGCACCAACTGGCGCTTCACCATCTTGACCGCCAGGGTGGAGTCAGCGGGGTTCCCGTCGAGGATGACGCAATCGGTGATGATGCCGCTGGGCCCGCCGGATACGACGATCTTGTGACCAAACTCGGTCTTGCGTCCCCCCTTGACGATGATGTCAGTGTGGGGCTCGAAGATGGAGACGATCTTCTCTCTGGCTGGGACCTTCTCTCCATCCATGACCCTCCGGCGGGTCTGGTTGACGACCTGCCTGGCGAGCGGGATGAAGTGGCGCAGTTCCTCTTCGAGCCCTGCTACAATCAAGCTCTCGAGTGGACCGAGATCCTCGAGCTTCCCAAGGGCATCGACGGTTGCCTCTGCGTAGGCAATCGTGTTCACCGTGTGCCTGATGAGCTTGCGGTAGAGCTTCTTTCTCTTGGTCGCCTTTGCTCTACGAAGCGTACGAAGTTCATAGGCGGTGTTCTTGGAGACCCGCGTGTGGTCGGGGTAGATGATACCGAATTCCTTGCAGCGCTCGAGGTTTCGCGCCAGAACCCGGACCGAGTCCCAGAGCAGTCCGGAGTCCGAGGGCTCGAGGATGTTGGTCTCGACCGCGGTGCAGTCGATGCGGACCTTTCGTCCTGTCTCGATCCCGTCCTTCTGGGCTTCACCGAGTACGGCCAGTTGGTTGATCCACTCAAGCGTCTCTGCTCGGATCCTCTTGATGTTCTTCTGGAGGCAGGACTTCTTGGGGCCCTTGTCAAAGGCGCCGATGCGACAGAAGCGGCGGTAGGTTGCGGAGTCGGCCAGATGGAAGGCCAGCTCGTCATAGGTGAAGCCATTCATCTGCTTGACGACAAGGGCTCGCAGGGTCTGGTCCGCGGTCAGCCCAGGACGTCCGACCAATCGGCTGATGCCGGTATCCACGATGTCATTCTCGACCCAGGTCTGGATCTCTGGATTTGCGTCGAGGATCCTGCTGATATGGTCAAGCTCTCTGGCGTGCTCATGGTCGATCGGAGCCGTGGAAAGTGGCCGGTTTTGTGGTACTCTCCGCATGGGTACCCTCCTCGCGTTTTGTGTGTTTTTGTCATGCAATCCAGCATGTTATCGTGCTGGCGCACGGAACGCGAGGCCTATCTTCCTCTAAGATGCGGTGCAGATCAGTGCTCAGAAAAGCCCGGATGGGCCAGTGCTCATGCGGTTTGAAGGTTTATGGACGGAGACTACCTAGTCCCAGCGCTACTGGAAGAGCCATTCGTCCTCGATGCTACGACAGATTCCAATGAAGTACCGGTGGAAGGAACTGGGTTCTACCGATGGTCCGGTGAAGACATTACCGACGCCACTTTAAGCCATCAGGTGGCGCAGAACGGTTACGGCTACGACGGAGAAGGCCCCCTTTCTAATCCCACCGACAACATTAAGTTCGGTTGGATGGAGATTGCTACCTTGAATTGCGACCATGTCGGCTGGAACGACTCTGCTCTTCCATATCCGATTAGCCGTATAGAATCGACTAACACGTGCGAC
>CALEMW010000210.1 GCA_937910695.1 uncultured bacterium | reverse complement strand
GTGTTCTAGGGTGGGACACAGAGGTTGCCGTAAAGACCGGGGAAAAGAGGGGGAGCGGTTACCCTTCTTGCTACAAGGTGGACATAGGCAACGAAGATTTAATGATCGCCCTGGAGATAGACGGAAACTCTCATTGCGCATTGAAGCGCAAAGAACAGGACAAAAAAAAGGACGCGTTTTTGAATGGACTAGGGTGGACAGTGTTGAGATTCAAAAACGAACAAGTGATGGAAGATTTGGAGGGCTGTGTCCGGATGGTTTTGTCTACAATTTAGAAGTTGAGGGAAGTCACATCTATTTTGCAGACGGAATTCAGGTTCACAACTGTCACCACCTGGCTGGCCAGGCTGAGAAATGGAAGGCCATCATACAGGACTATCCACGAGTACTCGGACTCACCGCCACGCCCTGCAGGCACGACGGCGCGCCCCTGGGCGAGAGTTTCGATCACCTCGTGGTGGGCGCTCACTACTCGGAGCTGCTGGCCGGGGGGTACATCGTGCCCGCCCGGGTGTACCGCCCCGTGGAGGTGCCCGAGGAATCCGGGCTGGCCGATGAGCCGACACGGGCATGGACACAGTGGGGCGCCGGCCGCCGCGGGTTCGCGTTTTTTGGCAGGGTGGAGCTGGCGAAAAGGTGGGCTGCCCGGGTGGACGCCGGCATCATCACGGGCGAGCAGGGCGCCGAGGAGCGCGAGGCCACCATGCGGTTGTTTCGCGGGGGCTACCTGCGGGCCCTGGCCTCCGTCCAGTGCCTCACCGAGGGGGTGGACGTGCCCGCGGCCGAGGTGTGCATGCTCGCCCGCGGGGTGTCCCACGAGGGCGCCTACCTCCAGATGGTGGGCCGGGTGCTGCGCCCGGCGCCCGGGAAGACTGAGGCGATAGTGATCGACCTGCCCGGGGCGAGCTGGCGCTACGGGCTGCCCACGGACGACCGGGAGTACTCGCTCGAGGGTACGGCGATGCGTCGGGCTGCGGGGGTGCCGGCGCTGAGCCAGTGCCTGCAGTGTGGGGCTGTCTATGAGGCCGAGCCGGTGTGTCCTCGCTGTGGGTGGGTGCGCCCGCCGAAGCCTCCCAGGGTTCGGATCTGGGGCGTGGAGCTGGTGGAGGCAGGGGCTGAGCTCACGCCTGCACAGCGGGGAAAGCTGAGCTGGAGGGACCACATGATGGAGGACTGCGAGGCCCGCCTGGCCTGGTTTCGGGCGAAGGGCTGGCCGCCCCGCAGGGTGGCCGGGGCCCACAGGGGGATGTTTGGGGTGGCGATGCCGGCCTCATGGTGGGGGCGGCTGAAATGAGCGAATTGAAAACCACCGTAAAGGAGCAGAAATGAGGCCACAGGAAGTGCAGCGAGGGACTACCGTTCTGGCATCCTGCAACGCCCCGTGGAGTACATGGCGGCGCTGCGAAGAAGGCGAGCTAACCCCTTGGCAGATCTGGAATGACGCCGAGGAGGAGTGGCGGAACACGGAGGCGTGGCCCTTATTGGTACTTCCGTATCCGACTGTAGACGATCATCCATCGGTACATAAAGTGCGGATGCACCTACCCGCAACCACCGTTTGCGCCTGCGGCATGCCGGGCGGCCAGCATAAGATCCGGTGCACCGGCAGAGATGGCCAGCCGGGGCTACCCGCAACCACCGACGAGGACTGACATGCCGAGACACCTGACAGCAAATATCCCCTACGTCTGCGAGGACTGCGGCGCCAAGGGGCTGGCCAAACAAAGCCATCGGACGCTGTGCGACGACTGCCGGGAAGAGCGCAACCGTGCCCGGGTGAACGAGCGCAACCGACGCCGGGCCAAGGCGCGGCAGGAGGTATCATGAAAGAGCGACCAATCATATTCAGCGGACCGATGGTACGGGCCATCCTGGAGGGGCGCAAAACGCAGACGCGTCGGGTGGTAAAACCGCAGCCTCCGCTACCCGTCAAGGAAATAATCAAAAGCAAGGGGACGCTCCAGTGGGTGGACACCAGCGGGCACTTCCACATCGGAAACGGGAAGTGTCCATACGGCCAGCCCGGCGACTACCTCTGGTTGCGCGAGACGTGGAAAGTGCAAAGTGAAAGCAATCATACACCTGACGGGATTAGCGGTGTAAAAACCATTTATGTCGGATATCGCGCAGGTGCTCTTGCCGGATATGGTCAGCAGCGTGTAACTTTTGATGTTCCGGGTGACAACCGCTTATCAGAAAGGGCATGGGGTAAACGCTGTGGATGGAGACCCTCCATCCACATGTCACGCTGGGCCAGCCGCATCACGCTGGAGGTGGTCTCTGTGCGGGTGGAGCGGTTGCAGGACATCAGCGAGGAGGACGCGGCGGCTGAACTAGGGCTGGAGGAAATTGCCACAGGAGTGTGGACGGGACTCGATGGGAAGTGGCCCGACACAAGGGACCCATTGGCCGACTTCTGTGAACTCTGGGACACCATCGCCAAGCCCGGCGCCAGGTGGGCGGATAACCCATGGGTCTGGGTGGTCGAGTTCAAGCGGGCGGCCAGCGAGTGACCACCGAGGCTGACATCCTGCGCGCCGTGCGCCTGGCCCTGGGCGGCGAGCCTGACCTCGTGCTGTGGAGGCTGGCGCAGTGCTCCGTCTCCGTCGGTGGCCGGCAGGTGCGCGGGGGACTGGTGCCCGGTGCCGCCGATCTGGTGGGGATCCTGGCGCCGGCCGGCCGGTGGTTTGCGCTCGAGATCAAATGCCGCGGGCGGCTGAGCGCGAATCAGCGCCAGTGGCTTGCCCTCGTGCGCAGCATGGGGGGCTTCGCCTGCTGCATCCGTGAGCGGGTGCCGGCCACCGCGGCCCGATCTGCACGGAAGGCCCTGGCCCGGGCCCGGGCGGGAGAGAGCGAATGAGCCGAGACATGCCTGACGCGAGGCCGTACTACATGTGCGAGGGCTGCCGGCGCATCGGCGTCGGCCCTGGCTACAGGCCCCTGGACGCCTGCACGTGTGGATACCGATATCAGTACCACCCAGAGGAGGACGCTGGCGGGCCGGACTGGGACAACCCGGAGGAGTTGGCCGAGGCCATCCGCCGCGAACTGGAGGAGCATCCGTTTTGAATTGACCTCGTCGCCGTGGTGTGCGTACAGTTTGTGCGCGTGGCGGGTAACTCCGTCAAAAACAGAATTCAGTTCCCTCGGCTTGGTGGCCTATCGGCCCGTCACGCAGCCGGGCCGGGGGATTTTTGGGAAAATTATGAACGCACTGACTACCGTTGACCCAGTCTTGCCGGCCCTTACCAGGGCACGGGAGGCGCTCGCGGTCGCTTACGAAAACAGGGACGCCAAAGCGGCGAAGGAAATACTTGATCAGGCTGAGGTTGTGCGCGTGTACACCTCAAGGATCGACGGGGCCGAGGACCTGGCAGTCAAGGCGGCCGAGATCAAGGTGCGGGCCGTGTGGACCCTGGGGAGGATCCTGGCGGCAATGAAGGAGGCGGGGGAGTTAACGCAAGCCCACAACAGAGCGAAGTCGACCCCCTCGACTTCGCTCAAGGACATGGGTATCACCAGGGACTTGTCCAGCCAGGCGCAGCGCGTTGCACAACTCACCGAGGCCGAGGTTGACGAACGAGCCAGCAGCGCCACCGAGAGGCGCGAGCCGGTGACCATGGGGGGCCTTGTCTCCGAGGTGAAGCAGCGCGAGCGCAAGGCCAAGAAGAAGGCGAAGACCGAGGATCTGAAGGGGCGCAACGAGCCGCTGCCTGTTGGCGAGCGAAAATATCAGGTCATTTATGCTGACCCCGCCCTGGAGATATGATCACGCGGTGAGCGAGTCACGCGAGATTGAAAACCAGTATCCAACGATGACGCTTGAGGAGATTGAGGGGCTCCCTGTTGGCGGGTTGTGCGCCGATGGGTGTGTTCTGTTCATGTGGGCCACGTCCCCGAAACTTGCCGAGGCGATGGGGGTGATCAGCGCGTGGGGCTTCACCTATCGGACGTGTGCGGTGTGGGACAAAATGGTGATCGGGATGGGCTACTACTTCAGACAACAACATGAACTGCTGTTGGTGTCCACGAAGGGCAAGCCGGGGGCCCCATGTGTTTCGGCGCGGCGTTCGTCGGTGATCCAGGAGAAGAGGGGCAAGCACTCTGCCAAGCCTCTCATGGTCTACGGCATGATCGAAAGTATGTACCCAGATGCGCCGCGCATCGAACTGTTTTCAAGGGTCCAGCGACGGGGCTGGGATGCATGGGGAAACCAAGCTGATGCACACGTTTAGTGAATCGCTGAAATTGTCACAGGAGCAGGCCGACCCCCCGTGGTGGGACGAGGTGTACATGAGGGCCTTTCCTTCAATTGCCGAGACAATCTGCGTGAGAAGCGACGGGTGGGCACAGCGCGGCGGGATCGACCGCGTAATCGTGCTCAAGTCAGGCAAGACGCTGAACGTCGATGAGAAGGTTCGAGCCATAGACTACGAAGACATTCTGCTTGAGTATTGGAGCAACAAACAGCGACGAGTACCAGGCTGGGTGGCAAAGGATCTGGCGTGCGATTTTATCGCCTATGCCTTCATCCCCTCGAAGCGGTGCTATCTCCTCCCGTTTCAGACGCTCCGGCTTGCATGGAGGAGAAACTGCCGGCTGTGGGTGAAAAAGTACCGACGGGTCGATGCTGAAAACGGAGGTGCTCACCCGTACACAACCGTTTGCGTTGCCGTCCCAATTGATGTGTTAATGGCTGCACTCACCGATGCAATTCTTGTCACATGGGAGGGCCAGCCATGACCACGCCGGCAGACTACCTTGACATCGGCTGGCACATGCTCCCCATCTCCTTGGGGAGCAAACGCCCTCACCGCGGCCAGGGACTGGAGCACGCCACCGCGGATTATCAGCAGGTGATCCAGTGGGGCGGCGAGGGGTGCGACTGGGCCGCAGCGTGTGAGCCGTCGGGCTTCATCGTGCTGGACGTGGACCCTCGCAACGGCGGGGATGAGACGTGGGCCGCCCTGCTGGAAGGTCAGTCCGAGTTGCCGCCGCATCCGGTGCAGGGCACGCGCAACGGAGGAGAACACCACCTCTTTGCCGACCCCAGAGTTCCGTGCAACGGCCACCTCGGCAACGGCATCGACATCAAGCGCAGGGGCTACATCCTGGTGGACCCGAGTCCGGGCTATTCCTGGGATGTCCACCCCGCCACCATGGATGCCCCTGAGTTACCCCCCGATTGGCTGGACCTTGTTCTAAAAAAAGCCCCCGAGCGGGCGCCCATGGGGGCCGTGAGGTATGCCGGCGAGACAACACCCTACGGGCAGCGCGCCATTGAGACAGAGTGTAACGAGCTGGCGGCCATGCCAGAGGACAGCGGGCGCAACAACCGGCTAAACACCGCCGCCATGAAGATCGGGCAGCTCGCAGCCGGAGGCGAGGTTGACCCGTCAGATGGAATGCAGGCGCTGGCCCTGGCCGCCGCGGCTTGCGGCTTGCCGCCGCACGAGTCAGAGGCGACAATCCGAAGCGGTTGGAGCTACGGAGAAGGCAGCCCAAGGAGTGCCCCAAAATTGGCTATTGCACCGCGATATGATGACATCCCCCCGCCCACTGACGAGGACGCGCCGCCCGAGGTCCACCACGTCGACGCCGAGACCATCGACATCGGGCCATCCCCGATAGTTGGCGCAGACCG
>CALEMW010000209.1 GCA_937910695.1 uncultured bacterium | reverse complement strand
GGGTATATGGCGCAAAATTTTCGGTTACTCGCCGAAATGGGAGGGGGGAGGGGTCGCGCGCGCGTTGCCGCCGCCTCGGAATCGCAGGATCTCCACATCTTGTGGTCTCCGGCACCTCCGCAGCACAGCGGACACCACTACATCTGGACCCATGTTGACAGTCCACCCCGCTGCGGCTACCGTAGAAAGGCGGAGGCACGATGGCAGAAGGACCGACTAAGGCAGTGATCAACGAGGGTCTCCAATCCCTCGTCGACGAAATCAACCGCCGCCTGTCCGACCCCGAGACACTCTGCGATATGACCACCGGCGAGATGACGCAGGCAGTGTATGCGCTCCTCGCCGTCCGGGACAACCCCGAGAACCTGGCGCTCAAGAAACGACTTGCGAAGTTGAAAGAGAGGTTCGGCGATGGCACCAAAACCCCAGCCAAAGCGCGGCGACTCAAGGCGTGGTCCGGGCGTCCGTAGCGCCAAGGACCGGAACAAGGAGCGCAAGGAGGCACCGGGGGAGAAGTCCACGGTTCCAGCTTGGATCGACCGTTGTCTCGAGCACATCGACCCGGACCTCGCAGAAATCTATCGGACGCTACCGACAGACCCGGCGGAGATGTACGCGTACATGCAGAAGGGGCTGGTTGCGAAGGGCATCCTGATGGACCAACTGTACCTCACCGGCGAGCTGGACCTTGAGCGGGCAATCGCTGTTCAGCGTGAGTGCTTCATGGGAGCGGGCCAGCTCCTGCGACTGTCCCGTGACGCACTCAATACCAGCGAGTTCGACGCCGTCGAGGGCGGGCTCCTTCCTCCTGGTGAACACTTCGTGACCTACGGCGACGACGGGAAGGCCAATCTCCGCCTCGTGACCACGGCGGAAGATGCCTAAGATCATCCGCACAGCCCACCCCGTCATCTGCCCGCCCCCGTTCTTCAAGAATGGTCGATGGGTCGCGGAGATCATGCCGCACCAGCGCGCCGCCCTGAACTCCCGAGCTCGGGTCAAGTTCCCACAGTGGGGGCGCGGTGGCGGAAAGACCTTGTACGGCATCACCGAGCTTATCCAGCAAGCGCACGAGCGACCTACTGACATCGGGTTCGTCATCGCTCAGACTGGCCCGATCCTGGAGAAGTGGCGGATCGGCAAGCTCGAACCGTATCTGCGATGGTTCGAGAAGGTCAACGGCTACCGGATGGAGCGCCGGTTTCGCCGTACCCCGTTCGCTCGCTATGAGCTGATCACTGGCGGGGAGTGGTGGTTCGTCCCGTCCGACGACCCCGACAAACTACCAGGTCCCGACTACGGCTACGGCCTGATCGAAGAGGCGTCGACCTGCCTGAATCAGCAGGCGATCTGGGAGGTCATCCTCCCCACGTTCCGGGCCCGCCCTG
>CALEMW010000208.1 GCA_937910695.1 uncultured bacterium | reverse complement strand
GAATGATAACTCACCTGCTAATGCTTTCAGCCGGGGCAATCTTCGGATACTTCATTGCTTGCATCATTTGGTCAGGAAGTAGGAGACGATGAGTAGTTATGAAAACAAGTGGGACGTTCATGCGGACGGGGTTAGGAGAACGCTAGACAAGGCTGCAAGGATGGGGGTGCCTAGCAGGGATGAAGAACGGGAGTTGCTGGCACGCGCCAAGGAGGGCGACATGGATGCTATGGAGCGCCTAGTTGTCCCTAACCTGTTGATAGTTTATGTAAAGTACATCAAGAAATACGCGGCCAAGGGCGTTGATGCTATGGACCTCATGCAAGAAGCCGCGATGGGGCTACAGCGTGCGGTCAGGACGTTCGATATGTCGGTGAACACGCGCTATGCGACCTATGCTCAATGGTGGGCGCGGGCTTATGTCGCGGCGTATTTCTACGACAAGTGCGGCATGATGCGCATGCAGCGGCAGACGGCTATCGACATCGGCCAAGCAAAGGCGAAGTGTACTGCGGCGGGGAGGCCCATAACGGAGGACAACGTGAGGGACTTCTTTGATAGATCGTGGGATCTGATAGGTAAGCACGCATACCGCGCCTCTGCCGCAACTACAAGCCTATCAATGCCGTGTCATGGGGGGCGCGATGACGGTGACGACCTCCTAATATCTGACACCATCATAGACGGGGCCCCCCCCCACGATGACGCAATATGCGATGCCATCACAGCAGCGCAGATATCCGCGTACAGGTACAAACTCAGCCCAACGGAGTGCAAGGTAATCGAGATGAGGTTCGGTTTCCTTGACAAAGAATATACGCTAGAAGAAGTTGGTAACGAACTAGGTCGGACCAGGGAGCGAGCTAGGCAGATCCAAGTAGCGGCCATTGAGAACATCAGGCGGTTCATTAGGATTGACGAGCGTAACAGAGAATGGCGGTCGGCATGAGGTGGAGATCAGATAACTACCGCAAGTGGGTATCGTCCCTTCCGTGCGCACGGTGCCACTCCCTAGCTGGAAGTCAATGCCACCACATCAAGGGCGTTGGGCACCTATCTGGCGCAGGATTGAAGGCTCCCGATCAATTCTCGATGCCACTATGCGTAGAATGTCACGCAGAGATCCACACCAAATCACACCCAGATGTAGTACGTTGCCAGTGGGAGTGGGTGGCGAGGACGCAGGCTGCGTTCACCGAGCAGATGGCCTCAGCGCTAGGAGCATCTGAGGTGGAGAACATAGTGAATCTAGTACGTGATAGTTCATGGGATGGATGAAACTAAAAAAGGAGGAGCAATGAGATACATTCTTGGGTCAATCGTTCTAATCCTGATGTCGGTCATGCCGGTGCAGGCAGACGAGACGGTGCGAATCTCATGGACCCCCCCCACAACGGGAGGGCAGGTAGCAACCTACGAACTTGTAGCAACATACGATGGTTCCCCAGATCAGATCATCTACTCTGGCGTCAATCCAGAATGGACCGGGAGCCTTACGGACGGAGAGTGGGTGTTTAGGGTCAGGGCCGTGAACAACGCCGGGCCTGGCCCGTGGTCGGCATGGTCTGATGTTTCGGCTATACTGTCACCCCCAGGCGGCTGTGGCATCCCTCTATTGGAGAGGATCTAATGAGTGTCAACAATGTGATCGTTGTGTCCGATCTGCATTGCGGCTGCAGATTAGGCTTATGTCCACCGAGAATCCACATGGACGGGGGCGGGACGTACGAGCAGGGGGCGGTCCAGCGCCTGACATGGCAATGGTGGAACGAGTTTTGGGACGAATGGGTGCCCCGCGTTACTAGGGGAGAGGACTATGCAGTGGTCGTCAACGGCGATGCAGTAGATGGGGCGCACCATAATTCCAAGTCCCAAATATCACAGAACTTCGCAGACCAGCACAACATCGCAATGACGATACTTCGGCCAATCGTAGAGAAATGCCAAGGAAGGTTCTACATGGTCAGGGGCACGGAGGCCCACGTCGGGCAGGGGGCAGAGAACGAGGAACGTCTTGCCCAAGCACTAGGGGCTGTCCAGAACCGGGCAGGGGAACACACGTTCTACGAGATATGGATGAAGGTGGGTCACGGTGTCGCCCACTTCTCCCATCACATCGGGAGTACCGGAAGGGCGGCATACGAGACTTCTGCTCTAATGGCCGAGCTGATGGAGATGTACGTTGAGGCGTCTAAGTGGCGCGAGATTCCCCCCGATATCGTGGTACGGTCCCACCGGCACAGGCATATCAAGGTCGAAGTCCCCACCGAGAATATCTACGGCACGGTGTTCACCACTCCCGGGTGGCAGGGGAAGACCGGGTATGTCATGAAGATCCCCGGAGGCAGGACGCAACGGGCGCAAATGGGCGGTGCGCTGATTAGGTGCGGGGATGAGGAGCTGTACACCCGGCACTTCACGCGCTCACTACCGCGCCCACCAGTGGAGGTAATCGAATGATCGATAAGAAACTAGCCGAGGAGATCGAAGCCGAGCTTCAAATGCTTGCATCTTCTAGCGGCAGGAGCAGTTGGTCGTTCGGTCCAGAGCATGACGACTACATCCTGCGGGCTAGGTCAATGGGGGCATCGTGGCGGGCCATCACGCCAGCGTTCCAGAAGCGGTTTGGATTTGGTGGCAGGGACACGCTCACACAGAGGCATAACGAGCTTGTTGGAAAAGCTAACACCCTGGATAAAGTGTAGCCAAACAGTCACAAGTGGCGACATTTCGACACAATGACCGCAACTCCGAGCGTTGCCGCAACACAATAAACGGGGAACTATTCGGAAATCCCGAACGGTTCCCCGTTCCACATGGAACATTCGCGTCCATCACATCGACATATTAGATATAATGGTCGATGAATGATCCTTTATTAGCCACATTATCTAAGAAATGATCCTTACCTAGCGGCGGCGGCACCGACGTAGACCCCAACAGCGGCCCCCACGGCGAACCCGTACCGGGCCATGAACCTCTCGACGAACGACGGACGACCATCCTGCGCCTTCCGATCCGACCAGTACAACCGGATCTCTAGCTCCCTGATTGTCAGGCTGTCGGCCTCAGATTGCCGCGTGAGGGACATGATGATGTCACCGCAGTCAGAGTCCAGGCAGTCCTCAATCGTTCCGCTTGGCGCGACGTAGGGCCGCACGGACACGCTCTGCCCATGAGAGCTGGCGCATCCCGTCAGCATCACGGCGAGCATCAGCAAGCTCGCGCTCCTCGGCATCATCGTACACCTCCGTCCGGGCACGCCTATCAACCCAAAGGATCGACCCCAGGATCAGGACTAGGAGCCACCAAGTTTCCTTGATGAAATCCACGATGCTACTCCAGGCCGGTGTTTTCAA
>CALEMW010000207.1 GCA_937910695.1 uncultured bacterium | reverse complement strand
TGGCCGACATCTCGCAAGAGAACGGCCATACACAATTTCAAGGGCACAACCGTCATGAAGACCGGACGCCCGGCTTGACGTCGGTTTCAGGCCGGTGTATAATTTTTCGATCGGTCCCGACAAGGGACCCGCGGGATTTGAGCGTATTGCGGCCGCGTTACCAACCGCTAAAAAGCCTCCTCGGCGGGAGGCTCGGCCTTCCAACCCAGGAGTCCCACCATGTCTGGCATTTCCGGTTTCACGGGCTACCTATTCCACAACATGTGCCGCTGGCGTTCCCTCACTTCGGCAGAATACCGCTTCGCCCTGTTGCATGCTCCCCGCGGCCTCGATATCCACAACGCCAGCCAGCGCAAATACGCCGAGCTCTACCGCCTGTTCTCAGGGCGGTGTCCGGCTGAGGACCGCATGGCCTTCCTCGACACATTGGATCACAAGGAACAGGGTGACTGGGGAGAACCCGAACGTTTCTGGACGGTGATCGTGGAAGACCACGACATGGACGTTGTCCGCCGTGCGTCCGCCTGCCTGGCCAGGAGGATCGGCTCAGAAGCCGTACGGACGCGGGCCTACAGGCTGCGCGCGGCCCATCATGAGCGGGCGGCGGCGGTGCTTGACGGTGCTCGTCAATTTGCAAAGACCGCTGCCGCATCCTGAATCGATCTCAGTCGGGGAAAGGCCCCACGACGAATCGATATCTCGTTTCGGAAAGCCCTACGAGTTCTCCTGCCGCTGTGCGGGCGTTCATGTACCAGGTCCAGGTTCCCTGCTCCAGAGGAAATTCGACCGGCACGGCCAGGGAGTCGGTGGCGGTCCGTCCCAACCACCATCGACCGATGAACACGTCGTAACTGTCGACATCGGCCACAGCCGTCCAGCGGAAGACGGCCAGGGAGTCCACACCCACGGCCCCGGGCGGCGGGTACCTTGGCACGATCGCGGGAAGACACATCAAGTCCCCCACCTCGACGGTATCCCCGGCAGCTACGACCGCGGGCAGGCGGCCACCATGGCCGGCTTCGCCTGGAATAAGAGTCCAGCCATCGGTGGGCAGGTAGCCCGGCTTCACGAGCCACTGGCCTGGGGCGAGGTCGGTCAGGAGGAATCTGCCTTCGGCGTCGGTTTCGATCACCACACCGGGATGGGTAAGCCAACTCTTCTGTCCATCGTTGATCCAGGTGCCTACGACGCTCAGGCCGGAGATCGGACCCTCCCGTGAGACGACCCTGCCGCCGACCGCACCAACTCCGCCCCCGTCGCCCGAGATCGGTGTCAGACGGATGACGTAATCATCGCCCGGTCCATCGAAACGCAGGGATCGCGGCCGGTAGCCCTCGGCCAAGTAGACCAGAGGCAGAACCTGATAGGGGACGTCTCCTCCCGGCTCGAGAGCGAACAGGACGTCCGAGGCCACGAACACGCCGTCGGCGCCGGTCACGTCGCTGCTCGTCTCATCGAGACCGTCCCAGGCCGTAGGCCAGCCCGGGTATCCCACGACAACGCCGGCGAGGGGTTCATCGGTCACGTCATCGACGACCATTCCAGAGACGATGAAACCGCCGCTGGGTGAAGCCGACAACACCCCCAGGACAGAAACTACGGCCGGGTTGACTGCACCTCTGGTAAAGATGAGAGCCGGCTCCGGTAGACTCGAAGGCACCCAGCCCTGCCCCGGCAAGACGAACCAGACACAGCGGCTGTCCAAAGGTCCGTCGATCTCGGCGCTTCCGAATTCGTCAGTGGTCACCGGTGGAGCGGCTGCGCGGCCGCGGTCGATGTCATAAAGTAAGAGATCCAGATTGGAGATCGGATCGGTCGTCACCGCATCCTGAACCAAGACTGCCGTGTACGTCTGCTGGGGTTCGGGCCCGGGCTCATCATCGCATCCCCAGACAGGCAGCAGGACGGCGACGAGCCCCGGAATCAGCAGTGAGCGGACATTCATGAACCCTCCGAAGTGTCGCGTGGAGACGCCGACCGTGATATCCTGGCCATCCTAACAGAAACCCGACGGAGGATCCGCATGATCACGATTCCGCGCTCCACACCTCTTGTGCTGGTCTGTCTGATCTCCGTCGCCTTCGCGGCCGAAAGCGATGACGGTCCCGGGTTTCAGCTCGTCGAAAGCGTGCCCGTTGAGACCACCCTGGGCCAGCCCGATCTTCCCCGAGCCCCCGATGTGTGGCTCGAGATGATCCAAAAAGCCCGCACGGAGATCTGCGTCGCATCCTTCTACTTCAGCGACGATCCGGACGACGACGACGACCCCCTCGATCGTGTCCTGAAAGCCCTGGCCGAGGCCGGAGCCCGAGGCGTCCGCGTGCAGATGCTTTCCGACAAGGGGTTCCACAAGACCTACCCCGACATCCCCGACCGCTTCGACGAACTCCCCGGCTGCGAATCCCGGTTGCTCGACGCCCGCACAGCCTGGGGCGGCGTCCTGCACGCCAAGTACATGGTCGTCGACGGCCAAGTGTGTTTCGTCGGCAGCCAGAACTGGGATTGGCGCGCCCTGAAGCATATCCACGAACTCGGCGCGCGCATCCGCGATGAGGCTTTGGCAGGCTCCCTGCGCGCCGTCTTCCGCTACGACTGGGCCTTGGCGGGAAATGAACCCGTCCCCGAGCAGGCTGTGGATGCATCTGCCCGCACGCTCACTCTCGCCGGAGGAGGCACCGTAACGGTGACGATGGCCGCCAGTCCGCCACAGGCCCTCCCCGTCGGCCTGCCCCACGACCTGCCCCGGCTCCGCGATCTGGTCGACCGCGCCGAACATGAACTGCGCCTCCAGGTGCTTTCGTACCACGTCACCGACCGCGACGGCGCCGAGTACCTGGAGCTCGACACGGCGTTGCGCCGAGCCGCCGGACGCGGCGTCCAGGTTCGGATCATCGCCTCCAACTGGGCCAAACGACCATCGCAGGCCGTGTGGCTGCAAAGCTTGGCCTGCCTGCCCGGAATCGAGGTCCGCTTCACGAACATCCCGCCCTGGTCGGGGGGCTTTGTGCCGTTCGGCCGCGTGGAGCATCCCAAGTACATGGTGATCGACGGAAGCGAAGGCTGGGTCAGCACATCGAACTGGGGACCGGGCTACTTCTCCGATTCCCGCAATGTGAGCCTCTTCGTCGCCGGCGCCGAAACGGCCATGCAGCTCACGCGGATCTTCGAGACGAGCTGGAACAGCGAATACGCGGAGACCGTCGATCCCGGACGGAAAGACTACGAAGCTCCCCGGCGCCAGGAGTGAACTACACGACCGGGACCAGGCGATTTCCCAGGTCCGGGTTGCCCGTGTGAATCCGATCCGGTAGATTGTCGGACACCTTGAACGTCCATCATCACAGCCGGTCATCACGGAGGACATCATGGTCAAGATTCCTCGCCGCCTCAAACCATCCCGTGCCATCCTGATCGTCGTCGACGTGCAGGAGTTGTTCCGCCCCCTGATCCACCAGATGGAACTGGTCGTGGCCAACTGCTCCCGCCTCATGCGGTTCAGCGATCGTCTGGATATTCCCCAGATCGTCACCGAGCACTATCCGGCCAAGCTGGGCGGCACCATCGAATCCCTGGCGTCCCTGGCGCCGAACTTCGATCCCGTCGAGAAGATCTCGTTCTCCTGCGCCGGCGACGCCGGCTTCCTCTCGCGCCTCAAGTCGACGCGTCGCGACCAGGTGATCCTCTGCGGCATCGAGACCCATGTCTGCATCTACCAGACTGCTCGCGATCTGCTCGACGAGGGATACCAGGTCGTGATCGCCGCCGACGCCGTGTCGTCGCGGCAGGTGACCAATCGCAACCTGGGACTGGCCTACATGCGCGACCTCGGAGCCCAGGTCATGACGACCGAGATGGTGATGTTCGAGATCCTGAGGGTGGCACGCACCGACGAGTTCAAGTCGGTGTCGGAGATCCTGAAGGAGAACCCCTAGGCGAGGCCGTACTTCTCCAGCCTGTAGAGCAGCACATGACGTGGGATCCGCAGATAGGAGGCGGCACGCGTCTTGTTGCCGCCGCACATCTCCAGGGCACGACGGACCGTTTCCTTTTCCAGATCCTGAAGAGCAAAGCCTTCGGCTGGGAACGCCCCGAGGGGCAGTCCCGACACTGCGGCCGAGGCGGCAACACCGGCGCCCGCGGCTTCGAGGTCTGAAATGTCCATCGTCTCACCCGCGGAGGTGAGCACCAGGCGCTGGTTGAGATTGCGCAGCTCACGCACATTGCCCGGCCAGGGACGGCGGAGCAGGGCCTTGATCAGCGCGGGGCTCGAAGTGCGGGGACTGCCGTGGTGGAGCTCGGTGAAGTGCTCCCAGAGCAGCGGCACATCGTCGGGACGTTCCCGCAACGGCGGTACGTGGAGGGTGATCACAGCCAGGCGGTAATACAAATCCTCGCGGAACCGACCGGCCTCGACATCCTTGTCGAGGTCACGGTTCGTAGCACAGATCAAACGGAAGTCGACGGGCACCGGTGCGTTGCCGCCCACGGGATCCACGGCCCGCTCCTCGAGCACCCTCAGCAACTTGGGCTGGAGTTCGAGAGGCAGTTCACCGATTTCATCGAGCAACAGCGTGCCGCCTGCGGCGGCGCGGATACGTCCCGGAGCGTCACGGTCCGCCCCGGTGAAGGCGCCCTTCACATGCCCGAAAAGCTCCGACTCGAAGAGACTCGCGGGCAGCGCACCACAGTTCACCGCCACGAAGGGGCCTTCGGCCCGCGACGATCCCTCGTGAACGGCTCGGGCCACCAGCTCCTTACCCGTTCCGCTCTCCCCTGCGATCAGCACCGGCGCCTGGCTCGGCGCCACCTGGGCGATCTGGGCCGCCACGGCGGACATGGCCGCGGAGGCGTGGAGAATGGCACCACTCGCGGCGCCGTCGCGCACGGCGAGCCGAAGGCGACGGACATCGGCTTCGAGTCGGTGGACTTCGAGGGCGCGTCGCACGATCAGTCTCAGCTCGGCACGATTGAAGGGTTTGAGCAGATAGCTCGTCGCACCGGCGAGCATGGCCTCGACCGCCTGCTCCACGGTGCCGTAGGCCGTGAACATGATGACCGGCAGCGGTGGTCGACCGGTCGCACCCCCGAGACGACGCAGCAGTTCCATGCCGTCACAGCCCGGCATGCGCAGATCGGTCAGCACAAGATCGGGAGCATCGGCGACGATACGCCGCCAACCCTCCTCGCCGTCCGCGGCGGTCAGCACCTCGTGGCCGTCCTCGCCCAGGATGTAGGACACGACTTCGCGGAGACTCCGATCGTCATCGACCACCAGCACGCGCGCCATCGTCCCCCCTTTCCGCCTCAGGCAGGATCAGGGTGACGACCGCGCCGCCCGCCGGGCCGGCGGCCGCCTCGAGACGACCGCCGTTGTCCTCGGCCAGGCGCAGGCTCAAGGCGAGTCCCAGACCGGTGCCACCCTCACGTGTGGAGTAGAACGGTGTTCCGAACTGGCTCAGGGCCTCAGGCGAGAAGCCCGGGCCGTCGTCCGCGATCCGGCACGTCGTGACTTCGGCGTCTCGGTCCAGAGACACGCGGACAACACCACGGGAGAAGTGACGGGCATTGAGCATCACATTGAGCAGGATCTGACGGAGTTGATCACGATCAGCGAACACGGTAATGGATCGGTCCCTCGCATCATCGGTCTCGACGCCGTCTACCAGAGCCGCCACACGAGCCACTTCGTCGGCGAGGACGCAGAGCTCACCGTTGCGCTCCCGCGGTCTGGCGAAGTCGAGGAAACGGGTCAGGACGCCGTCGAGGCGGGCGCTTTCATCCCGTAGAATAGTCACCAGACGCCCCTTGGGATCATCAGGATCAACGTCGTCGGCCAAGATGTCGGCCGAGGCGGTGATCGACGCCAGAGGATTGCGGATTTCATGAGCCAGTCCTGCGGACAGGCGGCCCACCGCAGCAAGCCGCGCCGTACGCACGAGGTCCGCCTCGAGGGCATCCTTCTCCCTCAGGGTCTTCGCGAGGCTATCCGCCACCCTGCGCAACCGTCCCACCTGGGTACCGGTGAGCAGACCGATGGCCAGATACAGAACCATCTCCAGAACCTTCTCCAGAGTCGGCGCCGGATCGAATCCGATGTAGCCGAAAGCATGAGGCAAGTAGAAGGCGCACACGGCGAGGGCCGTGCCGACGCCTCCTCGCCAGCCGCCGAGGAAAGCTCCGATGACGATGGGAAAGTAATAGAGGCGCCGGTAGATCCCGTGCGCCTCGTGGATGTGCACCGCGGTGCTGTAATGCGAGAAGGTCACCAGCGCGACCAGGACGGTCACCACACCCCAACCCACGACGTTGCGCCTTGATTGCTGGTCCGGCGTCACCGCCGCCCCCTCATTGGGCGACTTCCTTCAGCAGAATTTCAATGCGACGGTTCAAAATCCTGCCCGAGGCCGAACTGTTGTCTGCGACAGGATGGTCCGGCCCAACACCCAACACGGTGAACCCATCGGCCGGCAACTCCAGCCTCGCGGCCAGGGCCTGCGCCACACGGATGGCCCGTTCGGCTGAAAGATCCAGATTGGCTTGACGCTCACCGGTGTTGTCGGTGTGGCCCTCCACCGTCACCGGGGCGCCGGGGAAGCGACGGATCACCTCGGCCAATCTGTCCAGTAGGGGATCGTACTCCGGGTTGAGCCAGGCGCTGCCCGAAGCGAAACGCAATCCGGCCACCCGTACTCGCACGTCGCCGTCCGGAGTCAGGAGCACCTCACCCTCTTCGGGTGTGAAGGTCCCACCCAAGCTCCGCACCAGCTCGCGCTTCGCAACCAGCCCACTGGCGCGATGATGAGCTTCGTCACGGTCGGCCTCGGCCATGCCTGCCCGCAGTTCCGTCTCCCATAGCTGATGCCGCAGCAGGGTGATCTCGTCCTGGAGGCGTTCGATCTGTGTATCGCGCACGGCCTGTTCGGTGGATACCCAGTCGTTCAGATCACGGTTCACGTAAACGAGCGAATCCATACGAGCCCGGGAATCGGCTCGGCGGGCGCTGAGCGAATCGACAAGAGCACGGCCCGCATCCGGTCCGGAAAGCGCTGGCGGCATAACGATGCCGCTGACCGTAGCCACACCCTCTATGAGCCTGTCGTAGCGCAGGGCCGCCTCCTCCCAGCCATGTTTCTGGTCCCGCAACTCGTTGATATAACGGATGCGTGTCAGAACGCGCCGAGCCTGGATATCGGCCGCGACGACCATGCTTTCCACCGTGCCCCGCCGCGCCCCTTCAGGATTGGCGAGGACCGCCGCCTCGGCGGCCTGGAGAGCAGCCACTGCGGCGTCATAAGTGCGAGGACAGTGCTTGGACGCTCCCAGGTTTTTGGCTTCGCGGATCAACGTTTCCACGGGCCCGAGGAGTTCGGCCTTCACGGCTTCACCGGGGTCGGTCTGAGCTACGGCAGCCGGAACCTGGACCAAACACCAGCAACTCAAGAGCAGGATCAGCGAACAACGCTTTCGCATGGGTCAACTCCCGTCCACAGGCCCGCGACCGGCCTGCCAGATCTTCACGTACTTCATCAGAGTCGATACGGCCATCCCACAGCACAGAACCAGTCCGTGCCAGCCGTCCAGAAACCCCGCCTGGAGGACATAGGTCCGAAAAAACATGAACTTGGCCCGAACCACGGCTCCGAGCAGACTGGTCTGACGGCCGGCGGCAACGGCCCCGGCTGCACCGAGGGTCGTGTAATGGTCCTGTTTCCGCATGAACTGGCCGAAGTCGTCGTAGGTGCGATGCAACAGCAGTCCCGGAAGATCCGCCACTTCACCGCCGGTTTCAATCGCTTCATGGACCGTCGCCTCGTTGAACCCCGCCCGGTCACGGTCGAAGAGCCGGACGATCCGATCGGGATGCCACCCACAGTGCCTGATCCAACGCCCAAGGAACCGGGACAGACGATTCACCCGATAAGCCGCAGGGTCCACCTCGTCCGGCAAAGCCATTACAGCGTCGCGCAGTTCTTCTGAGACCTCTTCGTCGGAGTCGATGCTCAGGATCCAGCGGTTCGTCGCCAGGGCGGCAGCAGCCGCCTTGGTGCGTCCGAACCCAAGCCATTCTCCCTGCTCCACACGGGCACCGTGACGAGCACAGATCTCCAGGGTGCCGTCACTGCTCTGCTGATCGAGTACGACGATCTCGGCACACCAGGCCAGGGAGGTCAGGCAACGGTCCAGGTGCGCCGCGGCATCGTGGGTGATAAGCACCGCCGAGACCCTCACGACCCGCCTCCTTCTTCGTGGACATCCCAGCCGGCTGAGCCGGCGTCGCGGAAACGCCTCGTCACGAGCACGATCTTGCCCACGTTGGCGCGGTCCTGCAAGCGGTGATGAGCCAACGCCGCTTTCTCGAGAGGCAGAACCCGATCGATCACCGGGGTGATCGCACCCGTAGCGGCCATGGCGAGCAGCTCGCTCAACCAGGTGAGCAGTCGATCAGACTCCGACCACATACGGCCCAGGTTGATGCCCATCAGGGCTTTGTTGTCATTCATCAACGAGATGGGATTGACCTGCAGCCAGGGCGCTTCGAGCACCGTACGCAGCGCAGCCCAACGCGATCCTTTCTTACCCGACGCCGCCGCCGCGAAGCCGTGCATCACGATGCGCCCGGCCGGCGCGGCAGCCTTGTAGCTTTCAAGGATCCAGCGGCCATGGCGAGGTTCGAGGACCACGTCGGCGCCGTGGCCGTTGGTGGCTGCTTTCACCGTGGCGGCGAAGTTCCGCTTTCGAGAATCGAAGACCGTGGCCACACCGAGGCTCCTCAAAAACTCGTGCTTGGCAGGTGAAGCCGACCCCATGACGGTCGCGCCTCGACGTTGCGCAAGCTGTACCGCCAACGTTCCCACACCGCCAGCTGCACCATGCACCAGCACGGTTTCGCCCGGCCGTGGCGGAGCCATGACCTCGAGAATCTGGTATGCGGTCAGTCCGTTGACCGGCAGCGCCGCAGCCGTCACCGGGTCGAGGCCTTCGGGAATGGCCAGAGCGAAGTCGGACCTCACCACCAACGCCTCGGCATAAGCGCCCTGCTTCATCAGGGCCACGACTGACTCACCCACTCTGGACGGATCCACACCCTCACCCACGGCGTCGATCGTGCCGGACGCCTCAAATCCAGGCACCAGGGGCAATGCTCCGGCATCTGGATAAAGACCCATGCGGATCATCACGTCGGCAAAGTTCACACCCACGGCATCGACGCGTACCCGGACCTGACCGGGACCCGGGTCCGGATCGAGTGTCGTCTCGCGAGAAAGGACATCGGGCTCGCCGTGGCGGGAGATCACGATCCGTTCCACGGTCACTCCGTTCCGGCATCGGTGCGGGGTGCGCCGTCCCAGATTACAACGTCGTCGATCCAGAGCTTGCCGGGCTGAGGAACGATCAGAGCGAGCCTCAGGCGGGTAGGATGCTCGTCGGGCACAAGATGAAATGCGATCTGTACCGGGCTCCATGGCGTCGTGCGTCGAACATCATTCATCCTCACCTGGGCCAGACGTGGATCCAACCCTTCCCGGTCGATGAGCATCTCGAGTACGGTCGATTCCTGGAGGATCTGTGTTCGGGCCCAGAGCGTGACGGTCAGCGAATCACCAACAACGGAGACGTTAGGAACGTCCATGATCGGCACTTTGACGAGCCCGGTCGCGAAAACGAAGAGGCTGCCTACGCCTTCGTGCACCATCTCCGAATCGATGTTCGCTGAGGGGTTCTCACGCCATAGATCGGACTCGGTCTCAAAACCACTCCGGGCAATTTCGACTGATACGCCACCGTCCGTACAGGCGGTTCCGATCATGATGAGCAGCAACATCGCCGCACTCAAAACAGATATCGTGACTCTACCGTTCATCGTCCATCTCCTCGTTCGGCGCCGATTCTCTCCGTACGCACGCGCAAACGGTAGCATACCGCCGCACGGCTCGCCAGGATGCACAGGGATGAATGGGAGAACCGATCAGGGCCGAAGACCCCACCGCGCCACAATCAGCCGACGAGTCGGTTTTTCTACAAGCTCGTAACTCGCCGCACAGAACAGGTTGGTCAGGACGAAGAGCACGGGCAACCGTGCGAATCCGAGATGATCGGTCAACGCGACCAACGGTGCGATCATGACGGTGATCTGTATCAGGTAGAAACCGTAGGAAATCTTGCCCAGATAGACGAGGAGTCCATGAGACAGGAGACGTTCGATCACGTTGCCCCGTACCGAAAGAGCCAGAATCAAGACAGCGGACATCCCCGCCAGGAGATAGGCCAATAGATAGGTTCCACCCTGAGCTGCCACGCCGGTCTCGTCGACGAGCAACGTCTTGCCCCACATGCAGGCGCCCATGCCCAAGAACATAGCCACGATAACGCCCGGTGCCCTGCGGCCGGCGAACAGACGCGGGACGACACCTGCACGATGGACAAACGCGGCTCCCATGCCGATTGCGAACTCGGGCAGACGTCCGAAGAGTGTGGAGTGCCACATGTGATAACGCGAGCCCATGAATCCCTGCCAGGACCAGTTCGCCGCCGCGGCCCCCCTGACGACCAGTTCGCCGCACAGGGCCGCTCCCAGGACCACGCCGATCAGCACGAAGGCCAACCTGGCGCCGTCCCGTCGCCGGACTCCCTCGGCGGGAATCGGGGCCAGTCTCGAAATCAGGAGATAGAGAGGAGGTGCTACGGCATAGAAGGTTTCTTCTACCGTGAGGGACCAGGCCGTAGGCAGTCCCGTGTATCGCAGCTGCTCGAATAAGCCCTGGGTCATCGTCATCGTGACCCAGACCCCGTCGCCCGGGAATTGGTCCGTCAGAGCGAGCCAGACATGCTGAATCGTTCCAAAGACCAGGAACAAGGGCCAGATGCGCGCAATCCGCTTCACGAAGTACAGGCGCAGGGAGATCGTGCCGCCGGCCACCTGGTCGTAGTAGATCCGCGAGATCAGGAATCCCGACAGCACGAAGAAGATCGACACCCCCACGCTCCCCTGCTTCCACAAAGGCAACAGAGGAATCCATTCACCGGCAAAACCCTCCACGCCGCGGTTCGCCGGCGAAAAGACATTGGCGTAATGGAACATGAAGACCAGGAACGCCGCGAAGGCGCGCAGGGACGTCAGGGGTTTGATCTCCTGCATGGAGGTGCGGGCTCCCTGGTTGAGCTCGTAGGTCCGGGCCGTTTCATACTGACATGTCGGCCCGGAGCGGGAAAGCTTGAAACAAACGAGGGCGGCCTGCAGGCCGCCCTCGATTCTCAACGAGATCGGATCAGTCCCGAGCCGCAGATCTTGTCGACCTGTACATGTACAGACAAAGGCCAACTAAGGCGGCAAGACCGAGCAACGAGGATCCCGGCATTTCTTCCACCCAGCGGTGGGTGCCGATCACATGGATGACCGACCAGTCGTCGGCTTTCACGAGCGTGCCGTCGTGAAGGGTCGTGGACCATTCCGCACGTCCTGCGAGCCAGCGGCCGATGAACAGGATGAAAGCCGAGAGCACACCCATGATGGCGCCGCCGGCCACAAAGCCAGATGCGATCAGAGTACCGCGCTCCTTGCGCTTACCTTCCACTTCCTTGCTCTTCGACTTCGTGGACAGGTGCGCCACGACGCCGCCCATCAGGATCGGCGTGTTCAACTCGAGGGGCAGGTACATGCCCAGGGCGAAGGCCAGAGGGGGTACGCCGACCCACTCGAGAACCAAAGCCATGAAGCAACCCGCCATGTAAAGCAGCCAGGGCGCAGGCTGACCCGTCATCAGCGGTTCGATGAGGGTGGCCATGGCGCTGGCCTGGGGTGCGGCCAGTCCATCTTCGCCGCCGAAGCCGTAGATCTTGTCGAGCATCATGATGACACCGGACACCGCTGCCGCCGACACGATCACGCCCAAGAACTTCCACTGCTGCTGCACTCGCGGCGTTGTGCCTAGCCAGTAGCCGATCTTCAGGTCGCTGATGAAACCGCCGCTCACAGACAGAGCCGTGCATACGACACCGCCTATCAGCAGGGCGGCCACGATGCCGTCGTTGCCCGTCATACCTACCGCATTGAGCACGACGGCGGCGATGATCAACGTCATCAGTGTCATACCGGAGACCGGGTTGGTCCCCACGATGGCGATGGCCCGGGCGGCCACGGTCGTGAACAAAAACGCGACCACGGTCACCACGAGCAAACCGGCGATCGCCCAGCTCAGCTTGTGGGTCACGCCGAACCAGAAGAACACGAAGACGGCAAGGATCGTCAGGATCGTCAGGGCCGTCACGACCGGCATGGGCAGGTCGCGCTGGGTGCGTTCGTCGGAATTGTTGGCCTTGGCGCCGCCGCCCATCTCCGCCGCCGCCAGCTTGAAGGCGCC
Organism: uncultured bacterium; assembly: GCA_937910695.1. GTDB lineage: Bacteria > Krumholzibacteriota > Krumholzibacteriia > LZORAL124-64-63 > LZORAL124-64-63 > CALEMW01. Next base: position 70,163 of record CALEMW010000207.1, on the reverse strand, counting down.
GCCGATGATGCTGCGGGACTTGTAGACGCCGATCAGACCGGCCATGGCGATGCAGCCGATGCCCACCGGCCGCACGAAGCTGTAGAAGATGTCGCCTGTGGACAGGCCGTCGATGGCCGCCAACTGGAACACCTCGCCGTCGATGGTCACGCCCTTGCCGAGCATGCCGATCATGGGCGTCATGACCCACCAGGCCAGGAACGAACCGCTGGCGATGATCAGGGCGTACTTCAGGCCCACGATGTAGCCGAGGCCGATCACGGCCGAGTCCACAAGCATGTTGTACTCGAGGCGCACCTTGGTCGACAGGTTCTGCCCCCACTGGAACGTGGTGGTCGTGAACTCCTCGCGCCACACGCCGAAGGTCTGCGACATGAACTGGAAGACGCCGCCGATGGTCCCGGCCTGGATCAGCACCTTGGCCTGGTCGCCGCCCTTCTCGCCGGCCATCAGCACCTCGGTGCTGGCGGTGGCCTCGGGGAACGGGAACTCGCCGTGCATGTCCTTGACGAAGTAGCGGCGGAAGGGGATCAGAAACGAGATGCCCAGGAAACCGCCGAGCAGCGAGGCCATGAACATGCGGAAGAAGCCCGCCTGCTCATTCAGGCCGAGGATATACAGACCGGGCACCGTAAAAATGGCGCCCGCCACGATCACGCCCGACGCCGAGCCGATCGACTGGATCAGCACATTCTGCTGCAGAGCGTCTTTCTTGCCGAGAGCATTGGACAGCCCGATGGCCAGGATCGTGATGGGAATGGCGGCTTCGAACACCTGGCCGATCTTCAGGCCCAGGTAAGCGGCCGCAGCCGAGAAGAGCACCGCGTAGAACAGGCCCCACAACAGGGAGTAGGCCGTAAGCTCAGGTACGAGCTTGTTCGCCGGTACGACCGGGATGAACTCTTCACCCGGCTCCAGCTTGCGATAGGCATTCTCGGGAAGACCCTTGGGATTGCTGACTTCCATGGAGACCTCCGTGGACACGACGGACGGGTCGTCGAAACGACCCAGGGACGGGCCCTTGGAAACCCGCCTTCAACGATGCACAGTCCGCGGAAAATACCACCAGGCCCATGGCGTTACAAGAACTGATGGTTTCATCATCGATCCGGCTGTAGACTCCGCCAAGATCCTCTTCGTCCCCCAGCAATGATCCCGGAGTCGAATTCATGCAGAACGATGGATCCCGGTATTTTCATGCGATTCTTCTGACCCTCCTGGTCCTGGCTTTGGGATCGATCGTGTTTGGGGTTCTCTGGTCGGCGTCCGACTTTTATCTCACAGGTCTGGAAGAACGAGCCCACCACGACGATTTTCGCATGTTCAGGCCCGCCGGTGAGATCGGGCACGGCCTGGGCATCGTCGGCAGCGCCATGGTGCTGCTGTTGCTGCTCTATTCTGTGCGCAAACGCTCCCGTCAAATGAGGACCTGGGGATCACTGCGCACCTGGTTGCGCTACCACATCTTCCTCGGCGTTGCAGGCCCGGTGCTGATCACACTTCACACATCGTTTAAAATCAACGGGTTGGTGGCCTTGAGCTACTGGTCCATGGCCGCGGTGGCCCTGAGCGGCGTCTTCGGCCGCTACCTTTATCAGCAGCTCCCCCGCAACGTCCTCGGCGAAGAAATGGAACCGGGACCGGCGGAAACAAGACGGGAAGAAATCCTGGTCCTTCTCTCGGAACGATGGGGCCTCGACGCACAGGGTCTCGACACCCTCGAGCACTTCGCCATGGGGCGACTCGAGGGCAGATCCGCGCCCTCGGCCATGATTCGCCTGCCATTGCTCAACATCGGCTTGGCCCGCGGCTTGCTCAAACTCAAGCTCAAGGGTCGGCAACCCCTGGGGGCCGCCGGCCTCGAACTGGCTCGTGAGTGGGTGCTTTTATCGCGCCGGCTCCACCTGTTCCACACCATCCGGGACCTGTTCCACTGGTGGCACGTCTTTCATAAACCCTTTGCAGTCATCATGATCGTCGTGATGCTGGTGCATGTAGGCGTGGCCGTGGCCCTGGGCTACACATGGATCTATTAACATGTTCGATTCCGGCCTGCCAATCTCCGTACGACGTGTCAAATTTAGGATGTTTTGTGTCCTCATTTTGATCCATGCCGGGATCTCTCTGTCTCCCAAGATCGCCTCAGCTCAGCTTTCACCGGGAAAATTGACCCTTGCCCACGAACATCTCGAAGGAGTGCGCCGCTGCAATTCCTGTCACAAGCTCGGCGACAGGAACATCGTCTCCAAGTGCCTCGAATGTCACCGGGAGATCGCATCGAGTCAGGAGCGCGAACACGGGCTCCACGCCCTGCAGGGCTACGCAAACTGCAACGAATGCCATGTCGAGCATCAGGGGCGCGATCACGATCTCGTATTCTGGCCCCAGGGCGAATCCGGTTTCGACCATGGCTCCATCGGATACCGGCTCGAAGGCAAGCACGCGGAGCTGACCTGCGCCCGCTGCCATACGGCGCGTTACATCGCCGATCCGTCCCCCCTGGTGAGCGCAGGCAAGGACCTCGAACGCACCCGCATGGGACTCCGGACATCCTGCACCGACTGTCACGACGAGGTCCACGTTCCGGCATTTTCCGGTATCTGCACCGAGTGCCACGACCAGAACGCGTGGAAGCCCGTCCCCGGATTCAAACACGACGCCACGGCCTTCCCCCTCACCGGACGCCATGAACCCGTTCCGTGCCTGAAGTGCCACCCGCCCCTGGACGAAGCAAGTCCCGTCGCCGGCGCCGCGAAGTTCCGCGGCGTCGCCCACACCGCCTGCACCGATTGCCATCGCGATCCCCACGACGGCCGGCTGGGCAGCCGCTGCACCGACTGCCACTCGACGACAGGCTGGTCCACCGTCGCCGGCGAGGGTTTCGATCACGACCGCACCCGCTACCCCTTGCGGGGTCGGCACGCATCCGTGCGCTGCGAACGTTGCCACGCGACATCCGACAAGCGACCGACCTTCGCCGCCTGCACCGACTGCCATGACGATGTCCATCGCGGCAACTCCAACGATCGTCCCCGGCTCACACGGTGCGAGGAGTGCCACGACGTCGACGGATTCCGTCCGGCCCGCTACGCCCTCGATCGCCACCGCACCTCGGCCTATCCCCTCGAGGGCGCCCACCTCGCCACCCCGTGCGCCGCCTGCCACCGCCCCGAGGACAACCGGGACCGGCCCTTCGCCCTCATGCTTGACCACGGTGCCTGCACGGCTTGCCACGACGATCCGCACGGCCGCCCCTCCGCCGGCGGTGTTCGGCTGTGCACCACATGCCATGATCAGGGGACCTGGCGCAGCCCCCGATTCGACCATGCCACGACAGGCTATACGCTCGTCGACCGACACGCCCAGGCGGCCTGCCTCGCCTGCCACCGCGGCGCCGACGACGCCCCGCCTGTCTTCACGACGACCCCGACCGCCTGCGCCTCGTGCCACGACGATATCCACCTGGGGCAGTTCGCCGTCGCCGGCGAACCCGAACTGCGCTGCGACCGCTGCCACGTGACCGTCGATTGGTACGCCGAGCGCTTCGATCATGACAGCCACAGCCGTTTCGCCCTGCGCGGCGGACACGAATCCGTGGCCTGCGCACGCTGCCACGTGCCCCTCGACCAACCGGGCGGCCGATCACTGATCTTCAAGCCCCTCACGATGGAATGCGCGGACTGCCACAAGTCCACGCCCGTCCCGACCGGAGGAAACCCATGAGCCGCACCCCGGCCACCACAACGATCCTCGCGATGACGACGATCCTCGCGATCCTGATCGCCTGCACGACGGCGACAGCCCAGCCGGCCACGTCGCCCCACGGCGACCTGTCCACCGACTGCAAGGTCTGCCACGCCGACGAATCCTGGGAGTCCGGAGCCGGCCCCATGGCCTTCGACCACAGCGCCACTGGGTTCCCCCTGTCCGGGGACCACCGCGGCACCGCCTGCGCTCTGTGCCACCACTCGCTGGTCTTCGCCGACGTCGGGGCCCTCTGCGCCGACTGCCACACCGACAACCACCTCGGCACCCTCGGCAACGACTGCGCCCAGTGCCACACTCCCAACGGCTGGGAGAACCGCACGCTGATGCGCACCCGCCACGACGAGACCGCCTTCCCCTTACGGGGATCTCACGGCCAGGCCGACTGCGACGCCTGCCACACCGGCGTCGGCGAAACGGTGTACGTGGGCACTCCCATCGACTGCTACTCCTGCCATGCCGCCAACTACCACGCCACCACGTCCCCGGCCCACGGCCCCAGCGGCTACGACCACGACTGCACCCTATGCCACGACCCCTTCGGGGCCGGCTGGATCGGCCGGCGCTTCCTGCACCCGGCTTCGTACCCCCTGATCGGAGCCCACGCCGTGATCGACTGCACGGCCTGCCACACCGAAGGGTTCACGAGCCTGCCCACCGACTGCGCGTCCTGCCACCAGGCCGATTACGACGCCGCGGTGAACCCCGACCACCAAGCCGCCGACTTCCCCGTCGACTGCGTTGCCTGCCACAACACCCGAGCCTGGGAGCCCTCGTCCTACGATCACGGCGTGACCTCCTTCACCCTGACCGGCGCCCACGGGACTGTCGACTGCCTGAGCTGTCACGCCGAGACCTACGCCGGTACGCCCGTGGACTGCGAGACCTGCCACCAGCCCGACTATGACGACACAACTGACCCGGAACATATCGCCGCAGGCTTCCCCACCGACTGCATCCTCTGCCACGGCACTGCCGCCTGGGATCCGTCCGACTACGACCACGGCGTGACCGCCTTCCCCCTGACCGGCGCCCACACCACCGCCGACTGCCTGAGCTGCCACGCCGACGGCTACACCGGCACACTCACCGACTGCGTCGCCTGCCACCAGGACGACTACGACGCCACCACCGAACCCGGCCACCTCGCCGCCGACATCCCCACCAGCTGTGTGGATTGCCACGGCACCGCCGCCTGGACCCCGGCCGAGTTCGACCACGGCGCCACAACCTTCCCCCTGACCGGCGCCCACCGAACCGTCGACTGCCTGAGCTGCCACGGCGACGGCTACACCAACACGCCCACCGACTGTATCGCCTGCCACCAGGACGACTACGACGCCACCACAGAACCCGGCCACTTCGCCGCCGGCTTCCCCACCAGCTGCGTCGATTGCCACGGCACCAGCGCCTGGACCCCGGCCGACTGGGACCATGACAGGCTCTTCCCGATCTACACAGGCCGGCACAACGACGAGTGGAACACCTGCGCCGACTGTCATGTGACCGCATCCGACTTCCAGGTGTTCGAATGTATTTTCTGCCACGAACACGACAACGAGACCGATCTCAACGGCAGACACAGAGAGGTAGGCGACTACCAGTATCTGAGCAGCGCCTGCTTCGACTGCCATCCACGTGGGGAGGAGGAAGACTGATGTCCCATCTTCGACACCTCGCCCTAGCGATTCTCCTGGCTGCGGCCTCTTCGGCCACGGCCCAGGAGTCGCACACCTGCTCGGTGAAGTACCTCTCCGCCGACCACGCCTACCTCGACGCCGGCAGCGTCGACGGTCTGATGGTCGGGAGCACCATCACCCTGACCCGCGACGGCGATCCGATCACGATCCTGAGGGTGGAATTCGTGTCCGAGCACTCAGCATCCTGTCTCCTCGATCCTGAGGGTCCCGAGATCCTGACAGGCGACGTCGGGACGTTCACAGCGGCCCTGACCGAGTCATCCGGTCCCGAGCCCACAACTCCCGTGCAGGTGCGCGAACGGGCGACGCGCACACGCCCCGTGCGTTCCACCGCCGACTCCCCCCGCCTCTCGGGCTCCGTCGCCCTGCAGTGGGAGCACAACGACGACACATCCGACGCCGACCTCGACTTCGACCAGCCCGGCCTGCGTTACAACCTGCGCGTGGATCACCTGGCCCGCGGCTTCACACTGCGGGCCCGCGGATCCCTTCGCCGCGACCTCCGATCCCGCTCCTACGGCCCGGTGTCCCGGGAGGAGTGGCGCAACCGTATCCTCGAAGTCTCACTGTCGCGGCTCACCGACGACGACGCTTGGCAGATGGCCTTCGGCAGAGTGGGATCCCGGGTCACCGCCTCGGTGGGCCCCTTCGACGGGGCCATGGTCAACCGCAGCATGGGCGGCGGCTGGCGCCTCGGCGTGTTCAGCGGTCTGCTGCCCGACTGGGAGAACGCCGCACAGTGGACCGACGACCGGGTGAACGGCATCGTGGCCCACCTGCAGCGGGGCGACCGCGCGACGGGCCGCCTCGACATGTCCATCGCCGGCGTCTCGCGACATCGCGACGGAGCCATCGACCGCGACTACCTGGCCATGTCGGGCACCTGGCGCCGCGACCGCATCAGCCTCACCAACACGGCCCAGATCGACTGGAATCGCGGTTGGCGAGGCGAAGCGACGAACTCGACCCTGAACCTGAGCAACATCATGCTCAGCGCCCGCTACCGTCCCGACGACCGCTGGCGCCTGTCGGTCACCTTCGACGACCGCGAAGTGGTGCGCACCTGGTCCAACCACACCCTGCCCGACAGCCTCTTCGAATCGGCGGGCCGCCGCGGTCTGCGTGCCGGCGCCACCTGGCGCGACGACCGTCTCTCCCTCGCCGTCGACGGCGGCGTGCGCAGCGACGACCGCACCGACCGCAAGACGGCGTCGTACTCGTTCCGCACATCCTATCGCGAATGGCCCGCACCCGGGCTCCGCCTGGGCTTCGACGTACGCGGCTTCGACGGTCCGACGTCGAACGGCACGAGCCCGTCGCTGCGCCTCGAGCACCGGGGCCGCAACGGCGCCTCGAGCCGCATCGCCGTCGGACGCCGTTCCTACACCCTGCGCGCTTTCGATCTCGAAAATACGGGACGCTGGCTGTCCCTGAGTCACGATCGCGACCTGGGCCTTCGGTGGTCCGCGGCCCTCGAGACCCGCTGGGATGGCGGCGACGACACCGAGGGCCGACGCATGTTCCTCGAACTCCGACGAAGGTTCTGATCGGGAGGTTGACGTGGAGACCCTGCTGCTTTGGGGTTCGGCCCTGCTGCTCGCCGCCGTCGGCGTCATCACATATTCGATCAACTTCCGGCGTCAGCGACATGCCGACGCCTCCCGCCTCGCCAACACCCGCGAACTGGGCATGGACCGCGCCAGCGGACAGTACCCCCTGATCGATGCCGGTCAGTGCATCGGCTGCGGCACCTGCGTGGGTGCCTGTCCCGAGGGCGACGTGTTGGGCATCGTCCACGGCAAGGCCGTGGTCATCAACGGCGCCCGCTGCATCGGCCACGGCCGCTGCGCCGACGCCTGTCCCGTGGGAGCCATCCAGGTGGGTCTGGGCGACATCACCAAGCGCGACGACATCCCCATCCTCGACGACGACGGCCAGACCAACGTGCCCGGCCTCTACATCGCCGGCGAACTGAGCGGCTTCGCCCTGATCAACAACGCCGTGAGTATGGGATCGCGCGTCGTCGACGCCATCGCCGACGACCTCGAGGACGAACCCGGAAACATGGTCGACATCCTGGTGGTGGGGGCCGGACCCGCCGGTATGAGCGCCGGATTGCGAGCCGTGGAGAAGGGCCTCTCCTGCATCATCCTCGACCAACAGGGAGCCGGCGGCACCATCCTCCAGTACCCGCGTCGCAAGCTTGTGATGGTCCAGCCGGTCGAGATCCCGTTGTTCGGACGACTCCCCCAACTGGAGTATTCCAAGGAGGAGCTCCTGGCCATCTGGGGCGACCTCCACGAGATCAACGGCCTCGACATCCGCACCGGCGAGCGCGTCACCGGCGTCGACGGCGCCAGGGGCGGGTTCATGGTCAAGACGCCCGACGGCGCCTATGCCGCCCGCCGCGTCGTGCTGGCCCTGGGTCGTCGCGGCACCCCGCGACGTCTCAACGTGCCCGGGGAAGACCAAGCCAAGGTGGCCTACAAGCTCATCGACGCCGAGGCCTACGAAAACCGTCGGGTCCTGGTGGTCGGCGGCGGCGACTCCGCCGTGGAAGCGGCCATGGGTCTCGCCCACCAGAAGGGCACCAAGGTCACCATCTCCTACCGCAAGCCAGAGCTCCTGCGCATCAAGCAGCGCAATGCGGAGCGCATCGGAGCCCTGATCGAGTCCGGCGGCATCGACTTCCGCGGCGGCACCACTGTGCAGTCCATCGAATCCGACACCGTAGTACTCAACGGCCCCGGTGGGGCCGCCATCGTCCCGAACGACGACGTCTTCATCCTCGCAGGCGGCATTCCGCCCTTCGGATTCCTGCGCGAACTCGGCGTGCGTTTCGGCGGCGACCAGCCCGACCTGCGCCTGGTGGGCGCAGCCACGAGCGAAACCGCCTGAACCCCTTGCCTCGGTCTCGGCGGCGGGGTACATTGGCCATTCTGTGGGGGATTTGAAGCAACGACACCACGCCACCGTTCAAGGAGACACCCATGCTCGCGCGCTCCGCGGATTCCCGTTTTCCTTCGCTCACCGACCGCTTCGTCGCCTACGCCCGAATCAACACCCAGGCCGCCGAGGGGTCGGAGACATACCCGTCGTCCGCCTGTCAGCTCGACCTGGCCCGCGTGCTCGTGGACGAACTCCAAGCCCTCGGCCTCGTCGACGCCGCCATGGACGAGCACGGCTACGTCACCGCCACGTTACCGGCCAACGACCCGGCCATGACCAAGGTGCCGGCCATCGCCTTCATCTCCCATATGGACACTTATCCTCAGGTTTCGGGCGCCAACGTCCAACCCACATTCCACGAGAATTATCAGGGCGGCGACATCGCCCTGCCCAAGAACGGCGTGGTCATCTCCTTCTCCGAGAATCCGTATCTGACGACATGCATCGGCGAGACCATCATCACGTCCGACGGCACGACCCTGCTCGGCGCCGACGACAAGGCCGGCATCGCCGAGATCATGGAAGCGATCACGCTCATCGTCGAAAACCCCGGCTTCAAGCACGGCCCCGTGAAGGTCGCTTTCACACCGGACGAGGAGATCGGCGCCGGCGTGAAGCACTTCGACGTGAAGGGTTTCGGCGCGACGGTCGCCTACACCATGGACGGCGGCCAGCGCGGCGAGATCGAGAACGAGACCTTCTGCGCCGACAGCGCCCTGGTCTGCTTCGTCGGCCGCGACATTCACCCCGGCTATGCCAAGGACAAGATGATTTCGTCGATCCGCGTCGCTGCGGACTTCATCGCCATGCTGCCCAAAGACATGGCCCCTGAGACAACCGAGGGCATGGAGGGCTACCTCCATCCCATCACGATGGAAGGCAACACCAGCAGCACCTCGGTCCACGTGCTGCTGCGCGATTTCGACGCCGACGGCTTGGTGCCCAAGGCCAAGCTCGTGAAGGAACTCGCCGCTAAAGCCTGCGCCAACTGGCCGGGCAGCTCCGTCGACGTGGAGATCAAGCAGTTCTACCGCAACATGAAATACGACCTGGAGAAGGAGCCCCGCGCCGTGGCCTACGCCATGGAGGGAATCCGGCGGATCGGCATCGAGCCCAAGCTGGGTTCGATCCGCGGCGGCACCGACGGCTCCAACCTGTCGGCGCAGGGCCTGCCCACCCCCAACATCTTCACCGGCGAGCAGAGCTTTCACAGCTTCACCGAATGGGTCTGCGTCAAGGATATGGAGCTGGCGACGCAGACCATTCTGCAGACCATCACGGTTTGGGCTGAAAAAGAGAGCTGATCGACCCGACTGGTTCGATGTGGGCCCGGCCATATGGCCGGGCCTATTTTTTTGTAGGCAACCATTTCCGGAGTGGATCGTATGATCTCTCTGTGATATCATATTCACATCGTTGTGAAGTCAGAAGCCTGTGAGCTTCGCAACTCCCCGAGGAGGAACCATGCATACGGAAAAGACGATCTCCACCACATCCGGTTGGCTGATGCTGCCCCTGGCGATCCTGCTGTTCGGTGGCGCTGTCTGGCTGTTCGTTGCCGCCATCAACACCGAGACGGTCTGGAAGCTGCTCACATCGCTGGGAATGATCCTAGTAGCGGTCCTTACTTTGACCGGCCTGTTCATCGTCAACCCGAAGGAAGCGGCGGTGCTGTTGCTGTTCGGCGCCTACAAGGGCACGGTGAAGGATAACGGTTTCCATTGGGCGAACCCGTTCATCCGCAAAATCAAGATCTCCCAGCGCGCCAGGAACCTCAACGGCGAGAAAATCAAAGTCAACGACCTGTCCGGCAATCCCATCGAGATCGCAGCGGTCGTGGTTTGGGAGATCGTAGACACGGCCGAGGCCCTGTTCACCGTCGACGACTTCGAAGAGTACGTGGAGACCCAGAGCGAAGCCGCCGTGCGGCACCTGGCCAGCGCCTATCCCTACGACGGTCCCGAGGACATGCTGACCCTGCGCGGTACCACAGAAGAGATCAACGAGCGCCTCGAGAAGGAACTCCAGGAGCGGCTCGACCGCGCCGGCGTCAATGTGATCGAAGCCCGGCTGAGCCACCTGGCCTATGCGGCGGAAATCGCCGGAGCCATGCTGCAACGTCAGCAGGCGAGCGCCGTGGTCGCTGCCCGTCAGTTGATCGTCGAGGGCGCCGTGGGCATGGTCGAACTGGCTCTGCAGGAACTCAGTGCAAAGTCGCTGGTGGTGCTCGACGAGGAACGCAAGGCCGCCATGGTGTCGAATCTGCTCGTGGTGCTGTGCAGCGAACACGCCACCACGCCGGTGATCAACACCGGGTCGCTCTACACCTAGGAGGCCTCCGTGACGCCGATCTACGAACGCACGATCTTCGGAACAACCCTTATGATCTTCATGCTGGTCATGGTGGCGTTCCTAGGGTCGACCATGATGATGAGCGACGTCCAACCGGGCGAATCGAAACCCTGGATCGCTTTGCTGACACCGTTGATCTTCCCCATTCTGATGGGGTTCATGAAGGTCTCGGTCTCCACCAAAGAGCTCCGATTGCGTTTCCCGTTCGGTTTCCCACGACGCACCGTTCCGATCGAGGAAATCGACGCCTTCCGTGTGACCAGAAGCTGGCGGGAGACGGGATTCGGAATCTCCGTGAAGCCGTCAAACGGTCAATACTGCATCTCTGGTCCGAGCGGCGTGTCCATCCTGCTGCACAACGGCCGGACGCTGCTGATCGGGACTCCCGACCCCGAACGGCTCGTCAAAGCCATCGAGAAGGCACGTACACGGGCCGGAATCGAAAAGAGGTAGACCGTGACTCCCCGCAAGTCCTTCCCGTTACGCATCAGCCCTGAGCTCTACGATGAGCTCAGGCGCTGGGCCGAGCAGGAGTTCCGCAGCGTCAACGGACAGATCGAGTTCCTGTTGCGGGATTCAGTGCGGAAACGGAGGGGGAAGGAACTCCCGCCGGGGGATGACGACCGGAGCGAATCATCATGAGAAAGGGGCGCTCACCGGCGCCCCTTCCTCATCCAGCCGTGTCGCTGTTATCAGTGCACTTCGAAGTTGAACCCGCCATCTCCGTCGTTGGCGCCAATGCCGAGCATCACGCCGGTATCGGCATAGACAGCCTCGAGTCGTCCCCGGTAAGGAGCCAGTGACGACGCCACTGAATCCGGCAGCCCTCCCTCAGCCCAGGGGACCCACTCATCGTCCAGAGCCAGTTCGCTGAGCTGCTCTTCGATCGCCGCAACGAGTTCGCCCGGATCACCCGCCTCGCGGGCTGCATCCCTTTGACGCTTCAGCAGACCCTTGAACATCGAGGCGTTGCGTCGGGCGCGCCCGCGCTGGTCACCGTCGTCGTCACCGTCGATGGTCAGGATGAGAGGATTGCCCAGCCATCCATAATATATCAGGCTCGTGAGGTAGGTGAATTCGCCAAAGCCCATCTCCTGTTCGAGCAAAGCGTTGTTGCGGGCGCTGAAATAGCGTCCGGCGCTTACGCCGAGGGCGCCGAGCCCCTGGAAGGCGCCGCGGATTTTGGAAAAGCTGAACCCGCTGTCCTGCTCCATGGCCCGAACTCCTTCAAGAGCCTTAGCAAGCTCAATGGCGGGTTCGTGGATCTGCTGTTGGACGGCGAGGAAGATCTCCAGCCTCTGAGCATCGATTTGTCCGGCCGCTGGTGGAACATAATCCTCGATGTTGCCGAACTGTTCCCGGAGCTCGGCCTGGGTTTCGCCGACGTCTTCGAATTCAGAGACTGCATCCTTGACCTTGGACACCATGATGCCCCCTGCGATCACTACCACCACGACAACCGCCAGGCACCCGACGCCACACCCCAGGATCCACTGTTTTCCGGCCATCGTCCTCTCCTCGTTGTTTCCACATTCATTTCTGGCGCTTTCCGATGATCTTGTCCGATCCGCCCCCGATGTCAAGACTCACGGCCCGATCTATGTAACCTTTTGTCCAAGTTGGCGTTCTTAGTACGGGGGTGCGGCATGGTTGTTCTCTTTGTATATTCGATTAGATCGACAAGGCCATGTCATATTGATGAACAAGATCGCAAGAGGGAGACACGATGAGCATGATCCAGGTTGAAACGACGAATTTCGATACCGAAGTCCTTGTGAGCGCCGTCCCCGTCATGGTTGATTTTTGGGCCCCTTGGTGTGGTCCCTGCAAAATGCTTACACCGACAATCGAGGCCCTTGCCGCAGAATATGAGGGCAAGGTGAAATTCGTGAAGATCAATGTGGACGACAATCAGCAGCTCGCAACCCGCTTCGGTATCCGCGGCATCCCGACGGTACTGGTCTTCAAGGATGGCGTAGTGACGAGTACCATGGTCGGCCTCCAGCCCAAAGAGCAGCTCATGAAGGCCCTCGAAGAGGTCCTCTAGTTTCCGGCACGCGACTCCACCGGACCACACGCCCCCCTCGACGACCAGTCGGGGGGGGCGTCGTGTCAGGTTCGCAACGGCTTGCGGAGCCGGGCGGCAGCCATCATAATGGAGGGATCGTCCCATCCACTCCAGAGACGGAAGGTCCGCAATGGCCGGTATGATCGACAAGGTGAAGGGCATGTTCGGCAACGGCGACAAGCTGAACAACATCGTGTTCATCGTCTTCGACAGCTGCCGCTGGGACGCCTACAAGGCCGCCCACACCCCGAATCTGGACCGCATCGGCCTCGCCGAGCAGCGTTACAGCTACGCCAGCTGGACCAGCCCGAGCCACTACACCTTCCTGATGGGCATGGTGCCGCACTGCAGCCCCAAGGGCGTATTCGCGAGCAACGTGTACCGCGACGAGTTCGCCCAGTGGAGCACGCGCCTGAACCTGCCCGAGGTGGAGTTCGGCAAGTTCGTACCTCAGCTCTCCCTGCCGCACTTCCTGAAGGCGGCGGGATACTGGACAGAGGGCTGGGTCAGCCTGCCGGTGCTCAACCCCATGACCAGTATGTCTCAGCACTTCGACAAATACGAACTGGCGCCGAGCCACAACGACATTTCGCAGATCTTCGACAAACTCAGCTTCCGCGACGACAAGCCCTCGTTCTTCTTCATCAATACTGGCGAAACCCACTACCCGTATATCCTGCCCGGTGAAACCGCCGACGATCTGCCCCATATCTCCGGCGTCCACGGCGTGTTCAAACACCTCGACGATTTCCTGAAGAACCCCTCGGAGTTCATGGAGGACAAGAAGAACGACGAGTTCTTCTCCCCCGACCAGTTCAAGGCTTTCTACGACAAACAGGTCGTATGCGTTGAACACCTCGACCGTGTCGTGGGCAAGTTCCTGGAGCGCTGCCCCAAGAACACATACTTCATGGTGATGTCTGATCACGGGGAGCTGTTCGGGGAGGACGGGTACTTCGGGCACGGGCCCATATTCCACGAGAAGGTGTTCGAGGTGTTTTTCCTCGAGGGTAGGAGACCCTAGGCCGGCCTGGCATAAGGGCCCGTCGACGATGTCGACGGGCCCTCTTCTTCAGAATATCAGCATTCCTGATCAGTTGCTCTTCTTCGCATGACCACTGCAAGTCGAGCCGAAGCCTTTCTTCGCCCCATGATGTGCACAATCGGTTGCACATTTCTCGGCGCACTTCTCGGCACACTTCTCGGCACACTTGCCATCTTTGCAGCAGTCAGCCTTGCAGTCGGCCGGGACGCACTTGCCTTCCTTGCAGCAACCGGCTTCGGCACAGGCCGCAGCGCACGCCTCCGTGCAGCAGGACTTTTCGCAGCCCTTGACAGTGCAAGCGGTCTTCTCCCCGCAGGCAGCGTGAGCCTTGGTATGCTTGGCGCAATCGCCCTTGCTCGCCTCGGTGCAGGAAGAAGCCTTTTTCCCGCACTTCTTATGACCATCGTCGGCCATCACGGCGCTGGCAGCAAAGAGAGTGAGGGCCAGGGCGAGTATGAACAGCATGATCCGATTCGTCGACTTCATGTCGGCGTCCTTTCATTCGATGTCGTAGGTCCCGTCCGGCATGGACGGATCCGAGGTCAGGAAAAGAAGGACGACTGCGGAGGACGGTCTGGAGGCGTGGAGTACGCATCACGGGGGGACTGATCTTCCAGTCGGATCAACTCTTGGAAGTCAAACTTCTGGAGTCCGATTCCGTCCGGTGCGAGAAAAACGAGGGATCCTGAAGCTGCCGGACACCGGGCACACGAATTGCCGGATGAACAGGGAACGGGTGCCTCCCGCGCACAGCGCGGAGTCATGTCCACGTTTCCACAGTCACGGTTGCAGCAACATGATACAGGTTCGACAGGCGCTTTTTCGACTTCTTGGGACGGAGCAGGCAGGACAGGCAACAGCACACACCAGATCGCCAAAGCGATCCGAGTTACTGAATCGAGAGTTCGGTTCTCGAATGCCATGCCTGGGATATCCGCCTCTCGGATCGGCAAGAAGGGTGGTAGCCCTGATTCTCGACGGGGAACAATCAACACGCGCATGCACAGAACGTTCCCCACGATCTGCAAGTGAGTCCGAGCATCATATCTCATCTTCCACCACAGGCGCACCTGGAATCGACGCATCAGTCCAGAATAACGGCGTCGCCCGGAGGCTCATGGCAACACGAACCGGCTCAAGATGAAGGGCGCGATGTCCGTCAAGTCCGCACAGGCCGCAAGAGCGTCGGTTTCGCCCGGCCCCCATGCCATCAAGGGCACGGGATTTATCGTATGGGAGCGGGTGCCGAGATCCTCGATATTGCCGTGATCACTGGTCAGGAGGGTCAGCGTGCCCGGCGGCACCGCCTCCAGATATGCCCGCACAAATCCGTCGAGCTCCTGCAGAACCGACTCGCAAGACTCCCGATCTTGCGTATGCCCCGCCTTGTCCGTCTTGAAATACTCGAAGAGCGTGAAGTCGAACCGACCGACATTGCGCGCGAGGACACGGCCCGCATGCCCGGGGGTCCATTCCGGAACGTCGAAGCCCCGCCGTCGCAGGTCGCCGTTGGTCACGTCCTGATAGACGGAGCGTTCAGAGGCGAGGTCGTCGAGGGTGAAGAACGGCAGATCTGCGGCCAGATTGGCCACTGTACTGGCTGACAGGGTCCAGCGTTTCGCCTCGCTCAGCTCCCAAAACAGAGGGCGGAAGGCGTTGAGGAACGCGGCCGAACGGCTGTGCTCGATCAGGGTCTTGAGCAGGGAATGTTCCCGCAGCATCTCACGCAGAACGGGTCCGGGGAAACCGGTGGAGTGATGGCCCAGAACCGCCTGGGCGTTGCGTCCCGTGAACAACGAGGTCTGCCCCGTCGCGCTCTGCGGAATGCCTGAAATACCGAGCAATGCGTCGATCGGCCGCCAGGCAGCGCCCGAACGCGACCAATCGAAGAGATCGCCGCTGTAGGTCCGCGTGGGGTCGTCGCGACCTCCATCGCCCACGCCGAGACCGTCGACGAAGATCAACACCACACGATCGGAGAAACGAACCGGGCCGGAAGCATCGCTTCCGGCCCGGCGTTCACCTTCGCGACGCGTTGTCACGACTAGGCGTTTTCGCTCAGGTACTTGGCCACGCCCTCGGCGGTCGGGGTCATGGCGGTGTCGCCCTTGGTCCAACCGGCCGGGCAGACTTCGCCGTGCTGCTCCACGTGCTGCAGGGCGTCGACCATGCGGATGGCCTCGTCGATGTTGCGGCCCAGGGGAAGGTTGTTGACGACCATCGACTGGATGACGCCTTCCTTGTCGATCAGGAAGGTACCGCGCAAGGCGACGCTGTCGTTCAGCAGCACGCCGTAGTCGCGGCTGATGGTCTTGGTGAGATCAGCAACGAGAGGGTATTCGACAGCGCCGATGCCGCCGTCGTTGATCGCGGTATTGCGCCAGGCCCAGTGGCTGAACTGGCTGTCGACCGACACGCCGATGACCTCGGCGCCGCGACTGCGGAATGCTGCGGCCTTCTTGCTGAATTCGATGATCTCGCTGGGACAGACGAACGTGAAGTCCAGGGGATAGAAGAACAGCACCACATACTTGCCGCGGTAGTCGCTAAGCTTGAAGTCGTCCTTGAACGTACCGTCCGCAAGTACGGCGGTGGCGGTGAAATTGGGGGCCTGCTGGCCGATGAACTGGGACATGTCATGTCCTCCTTGGCGTTGAGAGTACCACCACATATGGCAGCGGGCGACGCCCGCGAAGAGCCGATGAATAAGCCCGATCAGGGCCACAATCCGGACAGAACCTAACGGCATTGGATGTGTGCCGCAAGGTCCCCTCGGTAGTTATTGTAGAAATGGGGCGACAAGAGCGCCCCGGAGTTCAGAAGTCAACACGACGAGGCGTGAAGCCGTTCGGTTCGTGACTCACCCCTTCTCAAACACCATGCTGATTCCGTTGTGGCCGAAGAGGTAGAGAGTATTTCCGATCACCGCGAACACATACAGATCATCGGGCTCGGGATTCGATCCCATTTCCATCCACGGTCCGTCTGTGGAATAGGGAACCGTACCCTCTCCACCCATGCTCTCGAAGTACTCGACCGTGCCATTGGTTTTGAAGTCGAGTGCGATCAGGAGTCCATCCTTGTCGGCGGCTTGTTTTCCACCTGATGATTGCAGAATCCATCCACCCAACAACGCTGCAGAGCCAAGATGCCGGTGATACAAAAACGAATACGTTCCCTCCTCCGATACCGACAGGATCGTGAGTTGATCCCCTGACTGCAGATAATTCGCTGTCTGGCCTCCGAACTCGTCGGACACGACAGTGATCACCCCGCTCGCCGCAGTCCAATCAAACGCCATCACTTCAGCGGGATCTTCGACATGCGACATCTCACCGGTGCCATCGGTTCGAACGACCATGACTTCTCCGCCGGCGCCGAACGAGCCTCCGTATTGGTCATGGGAACCGTTCAGAAGGCCGTCGTATTCGACCCAGGATCCGATCAGACCTGTCCCATAACTCCCATCAGTATCACCCGGTCCGCTGGGGCCGTCATCGCTGCAGCCGACAAGACTACAAGCCAGGATCAGCACAAATGATACGCTCGTAAAACTAAAGCGACCGAAGATCTTCACCATGAACTCCCTGGAGAAAGACGGGGCCGGCTCGGCACATGATTTCAGTCGACAGCATCGCCACGCCCCAGTTGAACCCATTCTATCAAACACGGGGCATTAGAATCCAACTTATAAAAACCGAACCCAGGTGAAGAAGCCCCCCATCGCTGCCCCAGACCACTGATCTGGTTATTCTGGATGGTTTGTTCCGGCCCGATAAACCGCACACGGTTGTCCGATCCTGTTGCTCCGAGGTCATAAGACCTGAAAGCCGAAATGAAGCCGTCCGACTCAAGCTGATAAAAATGACCGGGACAACGTTTGCCATGAAGGATACCATGTGTCAGGTGCCCCGGTCGGACTTCTGGCCGGAAACGGTCGACCAGCGGACACACTCACAAACCGGAGCCAAGCGATTCTCGATGATCAAGCTCAAGCAGAAAACCGAACAACACCTGATCGGCTCCATCCAGCGCTACTTCGACGAACACATGGATGAGGAGATCGGCGACCTGAAGGCAGCTATGCTGCTGGCCTTCTGCGTCGAGGAGATCGGCCCGACGATCTACAATCAGGCGATCAGGGATGCGCAGGCCAACCTGCAGACCCAGGTCGAGGATCTGAGCGGAACGTGTTATGAATCGGAATTCGGTTACTGGAAGAAGATGACGACCTGAGACGAATGCCGCCGAGGCACAAGCGCCGTTCAAACGAGAACTCCGAAGGAACTCCTGATGACCAACAACGACGTTCTGCGACGAATCCGCTACATGTTCGATTTCAAAGACGCCGAGATGATTGCCGTGTTCGCTGCGGCGGATCTCGTTGTGACCCCGGAACAAATCAGGGACTGGCTGGCCAGCGATGAAGAGCTCCTCTACCAGGAGCTTGATGATCCGAATCTGGCGATCTTCCTCAACGGCTTGATCAACCACAAGCGCGGCCGGCGCCCTGGAGCGCAGCCCGAACCTGAAACAATCCTCAACAACAACATCATCGTCACAAAGCTGAAGATCGCCTTGAACCTGCAGAGCGACGAAATGATCAAAATCCTGAACCTGGGCGGCTTTCAGCTCAGCAGTCATGAGCTGAGTGCCTTTTTTCGCAAGCCTGGCCACAAGCATTACCGGAAGCTCAACGATCAGATTATGAGGAATTTCCTGAGGGGATTGCAGATGCAGATCCGGCCTTCGGCGGAAGACGAATCCTGACAAGCCCTGGCCCTTGAATGATCTCGATGCTCTGCTGGTTTTTCGTAATTCACCGCACCAGGGTGATCAATCGGGATTCCTCCCCGTTGTCGGTCTTCAGCCGAACGACGAATGTCCCCGAAGGAACGCTTCGCCCCTCGTCATCGCGACCATTCCATTCAACTGTGTGATTTCCGCGCGGATAGATCCGGGCCGCCAGAGTCATCATATGCCGTCCCCCGAGGTCAAATATCTCGAGGGAAACATGCTGCTCGAACGCGATATCGAAGTGGATCCTTGTCACAGGGTTGAACGGATTGGGAGTGGCGGCCAGTAGTCGCACTGCCGGCGGCGGCGTTTCGACACCGGTGCTGATCGCCCAATATCTGGGTGCCTTGTGCACCGCAGCCCCGGCGAAGTATGTCCAGACGATGGTCCCGCCCGATGTCACTTCAAATATTCTGCCCTCCATGGCCTCAGTGATCAGAGTGTTGCCGTTGGGCATGCGGAACTGTTGCCGGGCACAAGAGCCTCGGCTCCAACGAGGTCGCACTTGACCCAGTTCTGGCCTGTACCCGAACCATGAGCCAGGACATTGCCGCAAAGGCCGTCGAGGATCTGAACCGTGGCGGTGCCGACACTGAACTGCAGGTAGAGACTAACTGCCGTGATGTTGTTGGCAGTCGGAATAAAGGTTTGCTGCCAGTCGGCATCACCGATCATGCCGCCGGGGCCACTGGACTGATCGATGTCGACGTACTCCACCGCCGTAGCAGGTGCAAAGCAAACGAGGGAAATTGCGAGAACCGTTACCAAACACGAGATCAATCTATTCATGATGACCATCCTCTAGTTAATCGGTGTTGTCGCTGTGAAACGCCGTGAACAACCGCCTGGGATACTCCGGTCCAAAGCGCCACTATGATCGCCAGCATCGTCATCATCACCATGCTGGAGCGTTTGCCGTGTTTGAACTTCATGTCATCATCTTTCGGTATGTTGTGGCCGATTCTGTTGGACACGCTGAATCAAGAGGAATGATATCGTCATTGTGCCATGACACTCAATACGGCAGGTGGCGTATCTTGGGGGGATGGACTTCCCCAACTATCGTGGGCACCTCGGGCCGATTGAATGAGGTAAAAAAAAGACTCCCTGCAAAGAGGGAGTCTTTTTGATCTGGTACCCCGTACGGGACTCGAACCCGTGTTACCGGCGTGAGAGGCCAGCGTCCTAGGCCACTAGACGAACGGGGCACAATGCACAACGGCCTGGCGGCCGTTTTAGAAGTTTTGGTTGCCCGGGAAGGATTCGAACCCTCATCGACTGAGCCAGAGTCAGCTGTCCTGCCGTTGGACGACCGGGCATTCGGGGCCGAAATATAGATCACGCTTCAGGTGAATGCAAGCCGTCGCTGTGGAAATCTCCTGCTTCTGGAGGCTCGGCCAGACCCCCTTGGACGTGCTTTTTCAACAGTTTATGTAGAGATTCGGGGCTGTTCAGATCGGACCAGACGAGGGGCCAGGCCGTGGGGACGAGGATGAAGGGTTCGGTCTGCGCCCCTCCGATCCCGCCGTGGGTCCCAACCTGCTCTTCGAAGGTGACCACCCGTCGACGGTCCAGCCTGTCGGCCAGGATGATCAGATCGCCGGATGCGGGCTCGCTGCCGAGACGGGCCAACTCCGTGTTCCAATGATCCACGTCCCAGAATGGAGTGAGAGGATCGGTCTCCCCCACGATCTTGCCTGTGATGAGATTCCGTGCACCCGCTCGTCCCACCGCGATCGGTGAACCGTCCCGGTCTCTCGCTATGACGCAGGCGATCCCCTCCTGACTGACGAGTCCCTCCACGAGACCAGGATAGAGGGAACGGACTTCCTCCAGATGCAGCGGCCTCTGTGTGCCGCGCCTGTACAGGTGAGCCAATCCGCCCGAAACGCAGACGATGACCTGGGTCTCGCCCGGCGTCTCTACCGTCTGGTGACGGGCCGGCATGCTCAATTTCTCCAGGGTCATCCGGCCCCGTGTTGCGAACCAGCCCGCGCGGATGTCGGCGGGCTGGTCGGCGCCGCCGATCTCGGCCAGCAGACCGTCCACATAGGCCGCATCCGAATCGCCGAGCTGGTGGACCGGGACCGTACGGCCGGCCAGGTCGGAGACGAGGTCTTCGAGGGTGCAGCCGGCGACGACCCGAAAAGGAACGCAGGGACTTTGGCCGTGATCCGACAGCAGGACCAGATCGTACTCGATGGGTGCTTTGCGCAACCGACGCCGCAGCCTCTGGAGCTTGCGATCGAAGGCGGTGAGGGTGGCCAGGGCCTCGTCCGCATCGGGGCCCGCGTGGTGAGCGACCTCGTCGTAGCCCACGAAGTTGGAGTAGATCACCGGCACGCCCCGCGCCACGTCCTGCTCCAGCCAGAAGAACGCCGTCTCGCGTAGGAAGGCGTTGGTCACCGAGCGGGCAGCAGCCTGGCGCCACGAGCGGTGGATCACGCGCTTCGTCCGATCGAATCGGGATTGGACGTGCCAGACCAGAGCCGTGGCGAAATCCCAGAGGGTCACCAGCACGGCTGTGGAGTAGGCCCAGGGACTGAGCCAGAACAGGTTGAAGTCGGCGGTTTCTCCAGCCCGCCGCTCTCCCGAAGGGTCGCGCATGGCGCTGATGGTCATCAAGCGCTTGGAGGCGCCGCCAGCGAGCAGGCTGTTGATGCAGGAGCCTCCGCTGAGCAGGCCGGGAGCACCGGCGGCCAGTTCTTGCTCGACCCGGCGCACATCCTCGGGTCGGCTGACGACCCGCACGCTGTCGGCGGCCCGGTCGTACCAACGGTAGCCGGGAACGCCCGCTCTGGTACCGTAGAACAGAGCTCCCTGGACCGCCGGGGTGTTGGACGGCACGCCGGACTGCCAACGCCGCAGGCGATGGGACCCCAGGCCCGTCAACGCCGAAAACGTGGGCATGCGGCCACGGCGTACCGCGCGCATGAGGCTGCGCCATGAGAGACCATCGATCTGCAGCAAGACCAAGCCACGGCGCACATCCGGCGGCCGTGACGGACCGAAGCGGGTGCCGACGTTGCGCAGAATCGTCTGGAAGAAGGGGTACACCTCGTCGATGCCCAGCCGCGAGGTCATCATCGTGTTGGCCACGGTGAACAGCAGCATGCCGCCGAAGGCGTCGTCGAGGCCGTCGATGTGGAAGGCCGGTTCGAACTTGGCCGACAGATAGAGCAGCACACCGTTGAACAGGAGGGTCGGCAGGCCGAGGGTCGCCACGTTCAGCGGCAGGGTGGCGAGAACCAGGACAGGACGCACGATGAGGATCAACAGGGAGAACTCTACCGGCAAGAGGACCGCCGCCCGCCACCAGCCGGGAACTGCGGTGTCGAACCAGATTCCTGGCAGCAGCATGGTTGCGAGGATCAGGGACGCCGCGTTGACGACCCAGACCAGGAGGTAGCGGACCAGGATCCTCGGGATCAGGACGGACCTCCTACTGGGCTGCCGCTCCCCTGAGACGCGCCACCGTACGCGGCGCACCGATCAGTTCCATGACTTCGAAGATTCCGGCGCTGCGGGTCGTTCCGGTCAACGCCACCCGGCAGGGGTGGATCAGATCGCCGGCCTTGATGTCGAGTTCCTCGGCGAAGGCGCGGACGGCTTCGTCGTAGATCTCGACCGACGCCGCTTGATCAACGGGAGCCGCCGCTTCGATTTTCGCCGCCAGACCCGTGAGCCAGGTTTTCGTTTCTTCGCCGGCGAGATGTTCAGCGGAGGCTTCGGCCTCGACGGCAAAATCGTCGCTGAAGAAGAAGCCGATCTGCTCGGGTACACGCAGCAGATTGCTGAAGCGTCCGCCCAGGAGATTGAGCACCCGGCCCAGATAGTCGCTCGTGGTAGCAGCGGGCACGAGCCAGGCCGGATCGAGCTCCCAACCGCGCTCGGCGAGCATGGGTTCGACCAGACGCAGCCGTCCGGCGGGCTCGAGGCGCTTGAGGTGCTGGGCGTTGATGTGGTTGAGTTTGTCGTAGTCGAAGGCCGCCGGCGACGAGTTGACCTTCTTCAGGCTGAACTTCTTGATCAGTTCGGTGCGGGCGAAGACTTCGTCGCCCGAACCGCCCGCCGACCAGCCCAGCAGCGCCAGGTAGTTGACCATGGCGTCGGGCAGATAGCCCATGCCGGCGAACTCCTCCACGCTGGTGGCGCCGTGGCGCTTGCTCAGGCGCTTGCGGTCGGGGCCCAGGATCATGGGCATATGGCCGAACTTGGGCGGGGTCCAACCCAGCGCCTGGTAGACGTGGATCTGGAAGGGCGTGTTGCTGACGTGGTCGTCGCCGCGCAGGCAGTGGCTGATGCCCATCAGATGATCGTCGACGACGACTGCGAAATTGTAGGTGGGGAAACCGTCCTTTTTTAGCACCACACGGTCGGTGAGCGAGGAGTTGGGGAACTCCTTCTTGTCGTACACGATGTCGTACCAGAAGGTGCTGTCCTGGTCGGGGGTGCGCAGGCGCCAGCTGGGATCGCGGCCCTCGGCCTCGTAGGCGGAGCGCTGTTCCGTGGTGAGTTCCCGGCAGTGGCCGTCGTAGCCGGCGAAGGCGTCTTCGCCTTTCGCGAGGTTGCGGCCCTTGATCTCCTCGCTGGTGCAGTAGCAGGGATACAACTTTCCGTCGGTGCGCAGCGCGTCGATGTGTTCGCGGTAGATGTCCAGACGTTCGGACTGCAGATACGGGCCGCAATCACCGCCGGCGCCCGGGCCTTCGTCCCAATCCAGTCCCAGCCACTCCATGCCCCGCAGGATCGCCGCATACGATTCCTCGGTGCTGCGTTCCTGGTCGGTGTCTTCGATGCGCAGAACGAATTCGCCGCCCACTTTGCGGGCGTAGAGCCAGTTGAACAAAGCAGTGCGGGCGCCACCCACGTGTAGAAAACCCGTGGGGCTGGGCGCGAAGCGGACGCGGATCTTGGGATCGCTCATCGTCGGGTGTCTCCTGGTGTTCTTCGGGTGTCTCCTGGTCGGGTCAACCGCCGGCCCTGGGCGGACGCCCGGGATTGCGGGGTTGGACTTCGACGCCGATCGGTTCTCCGGTCAGCTGCGGATCCAACAGAGTTGCGAGCTCGGAAAGGTCGTGACCGTAGGCGGCGCGGAACGCTTTGTCGGGAGCGATGCCGTTGCCGATTGCAGTGAGAAGGTCGCGCAGCGGTTCAAGCCCTCCGTGGTGTTCCACGAGCTGCCACACCATCAGGAAAGCTCCGTAACGGGCCACCCGGTATTGTCGACGGTCGACTTCGACATCGGCGTCAGCAGGGGACGATAGGATCGAGTCGATATCCGTCGGAGACATCAGCACCGAACCTTCGATCCGGAAACCCGCCATGTAGTTGCAGAGATGGACGCCCATTTCGGCGAACCATGCGCTCAAACCTTCGCGGAACCAGGCGGGCAGCTCTCCGGCGCCGTTGACGTCGAGAAGCCAGCGGGCCACCAGATCGCGGGCGGCGTGGGCGATCAGAGTGCGCCGCGCCAGAATGCCGACGGGTTGCACGACGGCCGCGCCGTTTCCATAGCGCGACATGCGCCAGGTGCCGTAGCCGGTGCGTGCGGTGTAGGCAGCGGTGTCGCTGGGGTTGGCCATCGTCAATTCACCGACGGGGTCGAGCCCTAACAGGGAGCGCGCATCGACCAGGGCCATTTCGCAAAAGCCCAGGAAGGGCGCCACCAGGCAGGGTTCCGCATCGGCGTCGAACATCATGACGAAAGGTGCAAAAGCGACCCGGCCCGCTTCGACGACGAATCCATCCCGATCCCGGGTATGGAGTCCGGCACAGAATGAACCGAACCCGTAGGCCGCTCCCTGTTCGTCCAGAGGGGCGAGCCAGCCGGGCCAGAAGTAGACGTGCTGGTGATCAGGGTATCCGTGATGGGCCAGGTCGGCGGCTTCGTAGAGTGGAAACTGCGACGTCGTGGCAACCATAGGCAGGAGAGACGGATGTCCCTCTTCGGGTTCTCCACCCGCCGAGACGAGGGACGCGGCCAAGGCCGCTGCGATGATGATGAAGCCGATTCTCACTTGCCCTCCGCCTTCAGTTCCTTGCCGATCTTAAAGCACTCGGCCGCTTCCTTCTTATCGCCGGCACGGTCCAGCACCAGCCCGAGGTTGTTCCAGGCTGCCGACGTCTCTTCGACTTCAAGGGCAGCTTCGTAGGCCATGATGGCTTCGTCGTCGCTGCCGAGCCCATCGTAACAGATCCCCTTGTAGAAGTGGATACGATAGGTCAGCCCTTCCATGGTCTCGAGAACCAAGAGGTCGTCCAGGGCCTCGGTGTAACGTTCGGCACGGATTTCAGACAGGCAGAGGTTGAACCAGGCCTTCTCGTATGTGGGATCCAGATCCACGGCCGACCGATAAGCATCGATGCTGTCGGTGATGCGGCCGGCCTTGCCGGCGCAGTAGCCGATCTGGAAGGCTATTTTGGCGTCGGGTTCCAGGTTCTGGGCTCGGGCGTAGGCTTCGGCCGCCTCACTGAAGTCCCCCATGCTGCGCAGCGAGGTTCCGAGGGCCCGCCAGGCCTGGACCATCTCAGGTTCACGGGCGACGACCTTTTTCAGCGGGTTGATGGCCAGGGAATGACTCCCGTCACGTTGCAGGCTCAGGGCATAGTTGAACAACAGCTCCGGAGGCGTGTCCGGAGCGGAAACGACTTCGCCCATGAACTTCCGCGCCTTGGCATTGTCGCCGAGGGTCATGTAGATCTGGCCGATGCGGGCGGCGAGGTCGGTGTCGGGGCCCAGATCATAGGCTCGCTCGAAGGCCGCCAGAGCATCGCGCGTGCGCCCCTCCATTTCCGCGATACGCCCCTTGGCGCGCCAACCGGAAGGATTGTCTGGGTTGCTGTTGACCGCACGCTGGGCGATGACCTTGGCCTTCATCGATTCCCCCGCCTCGAGCCAGGCTTCGGCGATCAGCGGCAGCAGGTCGGTCCTGGTTGCGTCGATGGTCAGCGCATCCTCAAGGACTTCGGCCGCCTGGGCGTGCTGACCGGACTCGGTGAGGGCCCGTGCTTTTTCGGTGCGAAGAACCAACAGGCGCTGGATGACGCCTTGGCTGGCTCGCGTGCCGGCGTCGACCGCTTCGCCGCCGTTGGCAGCAAGATGCTTGCGGGCTGCATCGAGGTAAGATTCGAGGTGGGCGGTGAGCACCGCCTCCTGACCTTCTTCATCGACAAGCAACGCCTTCCGCATGACCAACTGGGCCGTGATGCCGTCGTAGACGCCCGTCAGGGCGGACAGCCCCTCCTCATAAGCGGCGAGAGCCTTCGCCTTATCGCCCGATTTGTGCCAAGCATCTCCGATCAGCAGACCGACATCCGACGGGTTGCCCGGAGTGAAGCGTCGATAAGCCTCGAACTCCGAGACCGCCATGCCGTAGTCGCCCAGCTCCACCAACACCAGACCCAGGTTGCGGTGATGGGACGGCGACATGGGAGAACTCTGAACAGCCGCCAGGAAGGAGTCGCGGGCCAGAGGCCACTCCTCCCGCTGGGCGTAGAGCACGCCGAGGTTGTTGTAGATGTCCGGATCGCGGGGATTGAGCTCGAGCAGACGATTCAGCGCGGTGACTTTTTCCGTGAACGGCATGTCGCTCAGCACGATTTCTTCGGGGGACAGAGGCACGGTCTCGTCCTGGGCGTGGGCAAGTCCCATCCACGCCGCAAGGGCGATCAGTACGAGCAACATGCTCATAAGGCTACGATTACGAAGGACTCGGGTGTCCATATGCATCTCCTGTCGGGGTCGTCGACCCGTGGCTTCGGGCGTCGTCATGATAGTGACCGCATCCCCAAGTGTCTAGCAGGGGCCTTATCTCGGGACCATGGACTTGACCCGTCCCAAGATCCGTGTTCCTTGTTCAGCATGATCCGCTGCCTCATTCTGGGCTCCGGGGGCGCCGTACCGACGCCCGATCGTTCGCCCGCCGCTTACTGGCTGACCATCGACGGTCGATCCATGCTGATGGATCCCGGACCGGGAGCCCTGCTGCGCCTGATCCGCTCGCTCGACGGTCCCGATTCTCTCGACGACCTCGACACCGTGCTGCTCACCCATCTTCATCTCGATCACTGTGCCGACCTGCCGGCTTTGCTGTTCGCCCTTCGCACGCCGATAACCGCCTCCGAACAACCGCTTCAGATCATCGGCCCCCTTGGTCTCGCCGCTTATCTGTCTCGGCTCGACGAACTGTACGGCGACTGGGTTCGGCCCCTCCGTCGCGAGGTCCTGATCCTGGAACTTGCGCCCGGTGAGGGCCTCGTTCCGGCCGCTGGTAGGGCCGGAGTCTGGTCCAAGACCGGGAACCCGGACGAGTTGCCTGCCGTGACGGCATTTCGGGCCGAACACTCTGAGACCCGCTTCAGCGAGGTCAATCTCGGCTACGTATTCCGGGACGAGGAGTCTCATACACTCGTTTTCTCGGGAGATTCCGAACCCTGCCCCGAACTCCTCGCAGCTGCAGGTGGAGCCGACCTGCTGTTGGTGGAGTGTTCCATTCCCGATGAATTCGAGGCTCCCGGCCATATGACGCCGTCTCGCGTCGGCGCCCTGTGCCGCGACGCCGCTCCAAGCCGGGTCGTGTTGACCCATCTCTACCCCGCCTGCGATGCTCTGGATCTAGAAACCCTTGTGCGGGAACTTTGGCAGGGTGATCTTGTACGTGCGGCGGACGGAATGCTGTTGACCGTTCCCTCGCTCCCCGACCCGACCCGGAAGGACCAGGCATGAGACGCCGTTCCACCATCACATTGCTCGTTTGGGCGTGGATCATTACCGTGGCGATTCCCCTTGCGGCGGCAGAAAATGATCTGAGCGAACGTCACAGCGACTACGACATGGTCCTGGTCCACGGCTTGGGATCCAGCGCGGGTGTCTGGGACGAGACCGTTCCCTTCCTGCAGCCTTTCTTCAACGTGTGGGTCTACGAGATGCCCGGCCACGGCACCACGGAACCGATCACGAACGCCTCCATCGCCTCGTTCGCCGAAGACCTCGGTGCGTTCATCCACGACAACGACATCCGCAACCCCGTGCTGGTGGGTCACGGCCTGGGGGCCATGCTCGCGATGACCTACGCCTTCGACCATCCTTCTGCTCTCGACCGCCTGGTGATCATCGACGCCGCCCCCAAACAACTCGCCTCGTCGGAACAGAAGGCGAGCATCGCCACCCAGCTGATGGAGAACTACGACCATTTCGTGGCCGGGTACTTCCTGAACATGAGCCCCCGCGAAGAGATCAACCAGACGGTGACCGATCAGGCGCTCCGTACCGACGTGATCACCTTCCAGCAGCTGATGATGAGCAGTTTCGACTTCGATCTGAGCGAGAGTCTGAAACGGCAGTCCATTCCCATGCTGGTGGTCGGCAGCGCCATGTTCTTTCCCGATCCGACCCTGGCCCGCGAGCGAATGTCTCAGATGGGCTTCGGCAACGCCCGCGCCATCAACTTCAAGACCATGCCGGAACTGGGTCATTTCATGATGCTCGAACAGCCGGGCTATCTTGCCAGCGTGATCGTCGCCTTCGCCGGCCTGCAGCGCTAGTGCGATTGGGGGTGCCATCCCCCCTTCGATGACCTATTATTGTTTGTTCGTACGGATCTTCGTTTCGGGACATCCGAGACGTTCTCGACGACTCCTTAGACCCGGGCCCCTTCATGACGCGACCCCTCGCCCATTCCCGATTCCGTGTCCTGCTGACCATCCTGATGGTCTGCCTGCCCGCGCCCGCCCTTGCCTATATCGGCCCAGGGGCCGGTTTCGCCCTCGGCGGCTCGATCCTCTTCGGATTGGCGGGCATCATCGTCGCCATCGGCGCCGTGCTGCTGTGGCCGATCCGCACGGTGATCCGGGCCCTGCGCAGCCGACGACGCCTGAGCAAGGCCCGAGCGAGACGCGTCATCGTGCTGGGCCTTGACGGCCTCGATCCCGGTTTGGTGAAGGAAGGACTGCGCGAAGGACGGCTTCCCAACTTCCGCCGCCTGAAGGACCGGGGAGGATTCCGCCCTCTCGCGACCGTGTGGCCCGCCATGTCGCCGGTCGCCTGGAGCGGCTTCGCCACAGGCGTCGATGCCGGCCGCCACAACATCTTCGACTTTTTGAACCGTGATTTGCGGACCTACCTGCCGGTCTTGTCGTCGACGCGCATCACACCGGGTGGCCGCATGCTGAAGATCGGCCCCTTCCGGCTCCCCCTGGGTAAGCCGACCATCGAGCTGCTGCGTCGCAGCAAGGCTTTCTGGCAGGTACTGGGCGAACAGGGCGTGAAGGCCACGGTGCTGCGGGTTCCCATCACCTTTCCACCGGAGAAGGTGGACGGGCAGATGCTGTCGGCCATGTGCGTGCCGGACCTACGGGGGACCCAGGGTACTTTCTCCTACTACACGGCCTCGGACCAGGGCGGGAAGATCGATGCGGCGAGTGCCGGTGTGGCGCCCGTGTCCGACGAGATCATCGACGGAGTAGCTTGCGCGACGTCGCCAGACGGAGCGGAAGTCATCGGCGGCGTCCGCAACATCCTGACCCGCGACGGCGCCGTGTACCGCGGCCGCCTGGCCGGCCCCGAGCATCCCGACGGCGGCCTGATGAGCCTCGAGATCACGGCCACCGTGGACGCCGCGGCGCAGCGGGCCGTGTTCCGCATCGACGGCAAGGAATTCGCCCTCGGACCCGAGGAGAACTCTGACTGGATCCGGCTCGCCTTCAAGGGCGGCATCGGCGTGACGGCCCACGGCATCTGCAAGGTGCGCGTGACGAGCTTCGACGATCCGTTCGCCTTCTATGTGACTCCGGTTCACATCGACCCCGAGGCGCCGGCCATGTCGATTTCCCATCCTCCTCACTACGCCATCGCCCTGGCCAAACTGCACGGCTCGTTCGCAACGCTGGGACTGGCCGAGGACACCTGGGCGCTGAACGAACGGGTGATCGACGAGCAGGCGTTCCTGGACCAGGCCTACCAGATCCACGAAGAGCGCCGGCGTCAGTTCTTCCACGTGCTCGAACGGCAGCGCAGCGGCTCGATCTCGGTGGTCTTCGACGCCACCGACCGCATCCAGCACATGTTCTTCCGCTACCTCGACCCGACCCATCCGGCCAACGCCGGCAAGGACGTCGAACGCCACCGCCACGCCCTGCGCGATCTCTACGACCGCGCCGACGAGCTTGTGGGAGAAACCCTCGACCGCCTGCGCGACGGCGACGTGCTGTTCGTGATTTCCGATCACGGATTCAAGACCTTCCAGCGCGGCGTGAACCTCAATGCCTGGCTGCGCGAACAGGGCTACCTGTTCCTGCTGAGCGACCCGACTGACGGTCCTCTCCCGGAGCTCGAGCCCGGCTTCAAGGCCGAGCCGGGGGCCATCGACTGGTCGCGCACGCGGGCCTATGTCACGGGTCTCGGAGGCTTCTACCTGAACGTGAAGGGACGCGAAGCCAAGGGCATCGTGGAACCCACCGAGACGGACGCCCTGCGCGACGAGCTGGCGAAAAAGCTGCGCGGACTCCGCGACGACGGCCGCGGCGTACAGTGCATGAACGCCGTCTGGATTCCTCGTGAGGTCTACACCGGACCCTACGCCGAAGACGGTCCCGACCTGGTGCTCGGCTTCAAGATCGGCTACCGCACGGGATGGGATGCCGCCGTCGGCCGGGTGACCGCCGAGACTTTCGAGGACAACACTCGCAGCTGGTCCGGCGATCATTGCGTAGACCCGCGGCTGGTGCCGGGCATCCTCTTCTCTTCCGAACCGTTCGCTGAACCCAGGCCCGCCCTTGTGGACCTGGCGCCGACGATCCTCGACCTGTTCGGCATCGCCAAACCCGCCTGGATGACGGGTTGCAGCTTCCTTCCGGGAGATCGTTCATGAAGCGGCTCGTTCTCGCATCGATCGTGTTCGCCGTCCTCAGTGGCGGACTTTCCCTCGCCGATCCGCCACCGTCGCCATCGCCATCGCCAGTGCCGAAGGTCCTATGCATCGGCTTCGACGGCATGGACCCCCAGTTCCTGCAGCGCTTCGTAGACGAGGGCAAGATGCCCAACTTCGAACGTCTGATCGCCGAAGGCGACATGCGAGAGCTGGGCACCGCGGTGCCGCCGCAGTCCCCGGTGGCCTGGTCCAACTTCATTACGGGCATGGATCCCGGCGGCCACGGCATTTTCGACTTCATCCACCGCGACCCGGTGACCATGACCCCCTATCTGTCGGCTGCTCAGGCCATGGCCCCGCAGCGCTGGTGGAAGGTGGGCGGCTGGAAATTCCCGCGGGACGGCGGCGGCGCCGAGAACCTGCGCGACGGTGTTTCGTTCTGGGAGATCCTGGCCGAGGCCGGCGTCGAAGTGACCATCTTCAAGGTGCCGGCGAACTTTCCGCCCGTCGAAGCCGACGTGCATTCGCTGAGCGGCATGGGCACGCCCGACGTGCTGGGCACCTACGGCATCTTCACCTACTACACGGACGATCCACCCGGAGTGACCGAGCTTTCAGGCGGGCGCCTGGTGCCGGTGTTCCTGCGCGAGGGTGTCCTCGAAGCCCATCTGCACGGGCCTCTCAACACCTTCCGCGAAGGCGACCCCGAGACATCGGTGCCGTTCCGGGTCGTGGTCGACAGCGGCAGCCGCGCCGCGGTGATCGAAATCGCCGACCGCACTTTCCTTTTGCGCGACGGGGAATGGAGCGACTGGGTGACCGTCGATTTCGGACTGGTGCCCGGTCTCGAGAGCGTTTCGGGAGTGTGCCGGTTCTATCTGATGGAGACCGACCCCGCGTTCCGACTCTACGTGACGCCCGTGAACATCGATCCTGCGAACCCGGAGATGCCCATCAGCACTCCGGGCAACTGGTCCCGCGAACTCACCGACGATCTCGGCCCGTTCTACACACAGGGCATGCCCGACGACACCAAGGCCCTCGAAGAGGGCGTGTTCGACGATGCCGACTACGTGTCCCAGTCGTCGCTTGTGTTCGACGAGCGACTGCGGCAGTTCCAGAACGAACTGAAGCGATTCGCAGCCCAGGAAAGCGGCTTCCTGTTCTTCTACTTCAACAGCCCCGACCAGACGTGCCACACCTTCTGGCGCAACATGGACCACGACCACCCCATGCACACCGACGAGTCGGAGACCTTCGAGCAGCGCATCGAGACGATGTATCTGGAGTGCGACCGCGCCCTGGGTTTCGCCCTGGAAACCGTGGGACCCGAAACCCTCGTGATCGCCATGAGCGACCACGGCTTCGCCCCCTACCGCCGCTCGTTCCACCTGAACCGCTGGCTCTACGACAACGGTTATCTGGCCCTGCAGCCCGGCGTTTCTCCTGAAGACGTGGCGTATTTATCGGGAGTCGACTGGCGCAACACGACGGCCTACGCCATCGGGATCAACGGGCTGTATCTGAATCTGCGCGGACGGGAACAGCGGGGAATCGTGAATCCTGGCGAGGACCGGGAAGCGATGTTGGCTGAACTCGTATCCGCTCTCGAAGCCGTCGTCGACCCTCAGACGGGCCGCCGCGCCGTCAAGATCGCCTATCGCACCGACGAGATCTATCACGGCGTGCACGAGGACGAAGCTCCCGACATCATCATGGGTTACTATCGCGAGTACCGCGGCTCCAACGAGTCCGCCCTGGGCGAAGTGCCGACGACGATCTTCGCCGACAACATGATGAAGTGGAGCGGCGATCACTGCATGGCCGCCGACGAGGTGCCGGGCATCATCGTGAGCAGTCGACCGCTGACTGCCGTCGCACCGGACCTGCTCGACATGGCACCCACTTTCCTGCATCTCTACGGCCTGGAGCCGCTGCCGGTGATGAGCGGCTCGTCCATCTACGCGGAGGACGAATGATGTTCGGACCAAAAATCAAGGTCGACAAGGACCTCTTGGAGAAAATCAACAAGTACGCCGGCCTGGCCGGCTACAGCTCCCCCGAGGAGTTCGTGAAACACGTGCTGGAGAGGGAAATCGCCAAGTTCGAAGAAGGCGGCGACTCCGAGGACGAGATCCGCAAGCGCATGCAGGGCCTCGGGTACATTTCCTAGGAGCAGCGATGTTCGTGGCCGAATTCATCAACGGGTTCTTCGATCTGCTCACGGCGCCCTTCGGCGACCGCGGCTGGCCCGTACTTGTGCTGATCTCGGCCCTGGCGGGTATAGCCCTGTTGTTGCTGTTCAAAGTGGCCACACCGCAGGCGCGGTTGTCCCGTGCCCGCAGCCGTCTGACCGGACATCTGTACGAGCTGGGGCTGTTCCAGGACGACCTGGGCGTGCTGTTCCGCGTGCAACGCGACCTGGCCGTGGCGAACCTGCGCTATGTGAGCCTCACGCTGCCGGCCCTCGTGGTGTTGATTCCGCCGGCGATGCTGTGCCTGGTCCAGCTGGAGTCCCGACTCCAGTACAACCCACTGCAGCCCGGAGACACATTCCTCGTCGCCGTCGCCGTCGATGCCGACCACCGTGCGGATCTTGCAGCCCTGAACCTCGAACCGGGCGACGGCCTCGTCCTCGACTCACCCCCCGTTCGGGATGGCCGCGCCGGTCGCGTTTGGTGGCGCCTGAAGGTAGAAACCGAAGGCTGGCATGAGATTGAAGTCGTCGAGGGAGGCGGCGCTCGCTGGTCCAAACAGATCAAGGCCGCCGCCGGCAACCGGCGTCACGGCCTGATTCGCCAACGCGGCGGCCTCTGGACCGCCCTGGCCCATCCCGCCGAGCCCCCTCTGCCCGGACACGCCGTCGTAAAAGCCATCGAGATCCATCACGGACAGCCCGAAGCCGACTGGTACGCCCAGGGCTGGTTCTGGTGGTTCTGCGCCATATCCGTAATCGCTGGGTTGGCGGTCAAGAGCGTGTTCCGGGTTGAAGTCTGATTCTCGTTTTCCGCATATATTCGCTTTGGTTTGCCCCTTTCCGGCCGATGACCACCTATGAGCGCAACCCTGTCTCGTGAACGAGCCGTGAGGTGATTGACCGATGGATGAAAAGATCCTTTTCGTCGACGATGAAGAAAACATTCTCCACGCCTATAAGCTTGCCCTGCGCAAGCAATATCAATTGACGACGGCCAACAGCGCGGCGGCCGCCCTTGAGATGATCGAAAGCGACGGCCCTTTCGCCGTGATCGTATCGGATATGAAAATGCCCGGCATGGACGGCATCGAATTCCTCCGCATCGCCAGCGAGCGAGCTCCCGACACGGTGCGGGTCATGCTCACGGGTTTCGCCGAGCTGCAGACGGCCGTCGAAGCCGTGAACTCCGGCAACATCTTCCGTTTCCTGACCAAGCCCTGCCCCGCCGAAGAGATCGCGGTGACGCTGGAGAGCTGCCTGGCCCAGTACCGCCTGGTGACCTCCGAGAAGGTGCTGCTCGAGGACACCCTCAACGGCAGCATCAAGGTCCTGACCGAGATCCTGAGCCTTGTCAATCCGGCGACCTTCGGCCGCGCCCAGCGCATCAAGGAGATCTCTCAGCACATCGCCGTCAAACTGCGCCTGCAGGAGATGTGGCAGTTCGAGATCGCGGCGATGCTCTCGCAGATCGGCTGCATCACTCTGAGCCAATCCACCCTCGAAAAGATCTATGCCGGCCGCGAACTCGACGAGGACGAGAAGACCATGCTCGAGAAGCAGCCAGAAGTCGGGCGCCATCTCATCGAACACATCCCCCGCCTCGAGAGCGTGGCGAAGATGGTTGAGAACCAGTCCAAGCGGTACGTGGACTACGGCGACCCCGTCCCCATAGAGAAGATGTCCACCGAAGACCTCGGCGCCCAGATCCTGCGCGTCGCCATCGACTTCGACCGTCATGCGACGGGCGGCAGCACCACCGAGATGGCCATCCAGGCCCTGCAGATGCACCGCAAGAACTACAACATGGATCTGGTCAAGACCCTCACGGACATGGACGACGGCTTCTCCGAGATGTCGATCAAGCAGATCCTGGTGCGCGATCTGAAACTGGACATGGTGGTCAACGAGGATGTGAAGGCCTGCAACGGTCTGCTCTTGGTCATCAAGGGGCAGGTCGTGACACGCCCCGTCATGGAGCGTTTGCGTCAGTATTCGGAAGGTTCGGTCGGCGTGGAGGAACCGATCTGCGTGATGGTGCACAAGTACGCTGAGGAGAACCAGCCGGTCTCCGTCTAGAAGAATCCGGACGATTCCGCGGCCGTCGCCGAACACTCGGCGGTGGCCGTCTGCTATTCGTGCCTGAGGGCTTCGACCGGGTCCATGCGCGCAGCCCGGTTGGCGGGATAGATCCCGAAGAAGATCCCGATGGACGCCGAGAACAGCACGGCGACAAGAGCGACCAGCGGGTCGAAGCGGAACGGGAAGTGGAGCATGCGCGTGCCGCCCCAGGCCGCCAGATATCCCAGACCCGTACCGACGACGCCGCCGATGCTCGTCAGTGTCGCCGCCTCGACCAGGACCTGGCGCAGTACGTCGGCGCGGCGGGCCCCCACGGCCATGCGAACGCCGATCTCACGGGTGCGTTCGGTTACAGAGATGAGCATGATGTTCATCACGCCGATGCCGCCGACCATCAACCCGATGGACGAGAGCACCACGAGCACCAGGGCGATGCCCTGGGTCAGCTGGTCGACAAGTTCGCCGTAGGTCTCCGAGGCGATCACCTCGAAGTCGTTCGCTTCGCCGGGGCGCAGCCCGCGCACCTTGCGCAGTTCGCCGATCACGTCCTCGCGCACGTCGTCGAGTTCCCAGCCTTCGCCGACGGTGACCGCCAGGGTGCGGTCGGCCTCGCCGCGGTTGATGAAGTCCTTTTCGAACGACGTCCACGGCACCGCCACGAAGTTGTCGCCCATCTGCCCCAGGACGTGACGGCGGGTCTCCATCGCCCCCACGATGAGATACTCCTCGCCGTAGAGCCTCAGGGATTGTCCGACCGGATCCATCTTGGGGAAGAGCGTTTGACGAGGGCCGTCGCCCAGCACGCAGACCTTGCGGCGTCCGGCCACCTCGGCGGCCGTGAAGTTGCGACCCTCGCCCAGCGCGAAGGAATAGAGTGTGGCGAACTGGTCCGAGGCTCCGAAGATCTGCACGATGTTCGTGCGGTGTTCACCGTAGTGCAGAATGGTGCCGCCGCCGCCGCTGATCATGTAGTCGATGCCCTCGACGCCCTGGATCCGCGCCATGGCGCCGATGCACTCGGGCATGATCTGGGGGCGGCGCATGACGGCTTCCATGTCTTCACCGCCGAGGCCCGTGTAACGGGCGATGTACAGGTAGGGCTGCGCCGACGAGACGATGTCGCTGCGGATCTTGCCGCTCAGCCCGCTGACGATGGTGTACATGGCCAGCAGCGTGGCCACGCCGATGGCCACGCCCAGAATCAGCAGGCCGCTGCGCATCTTGTTGCCGCGGATGATGGCGAACCCCATCCGCACGCCTTCGATCATGTGCATGCGGTCATTCATGACGCAAGGCCTCCACGGGATCGAGGCCGGCGGCCTTCCAGGCCGGATAAGTGCCGAAGACCAGGCCGATGACGAAGGTCACCGCGAGTCCCAGGATCGGCGCCCAGGCCGCGAAGGCGAAGGGCAGCGGCGACACCGCCGCGATCAGCAGGGCCAGCGAGAGGCCGATGAGCACACCCAGCACGCCGCCCACCAGCGACAGGGTGATCGACTCGACCAGGAACTGCCAGAGGATCGCCATGCGCCGCGCGCCCACCGCCTTGCGGATGCCCACCTCGCGCGTGCGCTCGGTGACGGCCACCAGCATGATGTTCATCAAGACGATGCCGCCGACCAGCAGGCTGATGCCCACCAGCGGCGTCAGGGCCGCATAGATGGACTTGGAGATGCCCGACCACATCGACAGCAGCTCGTCGCGGGTGACGATGCCGAAGTCGTCCTTTTCGCTGGGACGGAGCTTGTGACGCAGCCGCATGAAGTACCGCGCCTCTTCGCGGGCCTCCTCCATGACGGTGACGTCGCTGGCGGCGATCTTGATGTCCACGGACGTACGCGAGCCGAAAGCCTTGAGGTGGGTCGTGATCGGGATCACGACGAAGCGGTTGCGGCTGTTGCCCAGCACCGTGCCGCGGTCCTCGACCACACCCACCACGCGCAGATGCCGCCGCCCCAACTTGATGGTCTGACCGACAGGGTCTTCGCCTTCGGCAAACAGGTCCCGCGCCACTTCCCAGCCCAGCACCACCACCGAACCGGACGACTGCACGTCGTGATACGTGAGATGCCGGCCCGCCTGCAGAGGCACGTCTTCAAGCAGGGGGTAGTCGTCTGTCTTGCCGCGCACCGTCACGCCGCGCGATTCCCTCCCGCCGGCCCTCAGATCACCGTTGCGTTCCACCTCGGCACCCACGACGTCGGCGGTGCTCAGCCTCTCGGCCAGCCATTCGCGGTCGTCGAGGGTCAGGTCGGGGTTGGAGAGGGATTCGAGGAAGGCGTCCATGTCGGTGAGAATCTCGAACATGTTCACATTGGACAGCGTGAACACGTTGGTGCCCTCGTCCAACACCTTCTGGCGGGCGTAGATGTCGACGCCGTTGATCAGCGACACGACCGCGATCACGCTCATCGTACCCACGATGTTGCCCAGCAGCGTGAGGAAGGTCCTCAGCTTATGCGTGCGGAGGCTGGACAGTGCGATGCGGACACCCGCGAGCAGATTCACTCTTCCTTCTCCTGCCCGTCGTCGGAGACGGCGACCTCATCGCCGTGCTGAAGATCGCGCAAAGAACGGAACGGTCCGGTGACGATGGTCCACCCTTCCTCGACGCCCGTAACGATTTCGAAATCGTCCTCGCCGGTGATGCCCAGCGTTACGGGCGCGAAGCGGACGACGCCCTCCTCGATCACGAACACGCCTTCCTTGTCCTCGCGCTCGACGCCCGTGGAGTCGTCATCGGCCGTGCGGTTGCGTCGCGGACGCCGGTTCTTCGTGCGTTCGCGGTGAGGCCACTCCCGGATGGTCACGCAGCCGATGGGTACGGTCAGCGCATCGGTCGACGAGGCGACGCGGATGTCGGCTTTCGCCGAAAGGCCTGGGCGCACGCCCACGACACGGTCGACCAGAGTGATCGTCACCTTGAAGTCGACGGCCTGTCGGTTCTGGCCCGTGCTCGTGTAGATGGGACTGTTGCCGATCTCGGTGACGATTCCCGCGAAGGTAGTGTCGGGAAAGGCGTCCACCGATACGTCCACATGCTGCCCCAGGGCCACGCGCACGACCTCCGTCTCGTCGACGTCGACCTCGGCCTCCATGGTCGAAAGGTCGGCGATCTGCAGCAGCACTGTGCCGGCCACGTTCAGAGTGCCCATGACCGCGTTTTCCCCCGCCTCAACGTTGAGGCGGGTGACGACGCCCGTCATCGGCGCGGTGATCGTGACCTTGGAGAGGTCGTGCTTCGCTTTGTCGAGGTTGGCCCGGGCCTGCCGCAATCGGGCATGGGAGGCCGCGACGCCCGCTTCGTTGACGCTCAGGGCGGTGTTGGCCGCCTGCAGCTGCTCGTCCGAGGACAGGCCGCTGTCATGAAGAGATTCCGCCCGCTCGTAGTCCATGCCGGCCTTGTCGGCATTGGCTTCGGACAGCCTCAGGTCCGCCTCCATGGTCTGCACGGCGGCCTCGTACGAGTGTACGGCCGACGCGTACTCGGTGGGGTCGATCTCGAGCAGCACGTCGCCTTCGTGCA
Organism: uncultured bacterium; assembly: GCA_937910695.1. GTDB lineage: Bacteria > Krumholzibacteriota > Krumholzibacteriia > LZORAL124-64-63 > LZORAL124-64-63 > CALEMW01. The sequence continues at coordinate 31,815 of CALEMW010000207.1, read as the reverse complement.
CCGTATCGCCCTCGGCCACGAACAGGCCGGTGATGCGGCCCATGGCGTTGGCGCTCACGTCCACCTTGCTCTTGGGCGTGAGGGTGCCCGAAGCGGAGATGGCTTCGGTGAGGTCTTTGCGCACGACCTGGGCCTTCTCGACTTCGACGGCCTTACCGCCGCTCTTGACCATGTTCACGACCACGAGCGTGACGACGACCGCGACGATGCCCAGGATCCACCACTTCTTCATGCTAGTCCTCCCAGAGACCTACCTGCGATCAGATGAACAGCCGTGAAACTCCGAACATCGTGAAACTCATCAGCAACCAGGCGCCTACGACCACGGTGACAGCCTTGTTGCGCGCGAACCCGTGCACGCTCTCGAAGCCGAGAACGATGAGGATCACCGTCCAGACTGTGAACAGATCGAACATCGACAGCAGCTGGTAGATCGGATCGGTGACGCCGCGTTCGACCACCAGGATCGCGGGCCCCAGCGAGACGTCCAGAGACGTTCCCTTGGCCAGGACGATGGGCAGTTTGACGATGGAGTTCAGCCCCATGCCTACATAATGGGCCCAGGCGACCACGCCCAGTATCTGCCGGAACGTGCCGGCACCGCCGGCCAACTTGCCGAAGAGCATATACACAAGAGCGACGATGAACACGGCGATCAGGGTGCCGATACCTCCGGAGAGTCCGGCCATGACCCGGTCCTTGACCGAGATGTCGTCGTACTTGGCGTACATGTTGTCGAGTTGCTCCGGTCCCATCATCTCGCCGATACGGGTGTCCTGCATCATGTCCACCTGCTCCGGGCCGGTGATGTGCATCGTGACACCGGAATAGACGGCGACGAGCAGAACAGTTGCCAAGGCGGCAGCCGCCCAGCGCGGGTGTTCCCGCACCGCGTTCATGGTCCTAACAGGATCAGTAACGATCGTGATGAACCTTGCGAAAACCGATTCGTTCATGGGTCAGCTCCCTTGATCCTGGACCTGCCAATACCTCCGGCTGCTCCTAGTGCGGCCGAGGCTCAGAACCCGACGATACCCACCCACCACCGCCTTGACAAGCGGCGACTCCTCGCCTAGATTCTGGGCTGTCCGGGAAACCGGGCCTCACATCGCGAATACATGGTGGCGGCTTAGCTCAGCTGGTTAGAGCATCGGAATCATAATCCGAGTGTCCGGGGTTCGAGTCCCTGAGCCGCTACCATCTTTTTTTGCCCTCGATCCAGGCGACCATCCGTGACCACAGCCAACAAAGTCCGTGATCGCGTCTGCCGCGAACTGGACCGGCTGGTTCCCGTATCGCACTGCGGAGACCGTCCGGGGCTGTTGGTCGCCCTGTCCGGTGGCGCCGATTCCGTCGCCCTGCTTCTGCTGGCCCGTATCTGGGCAGACATCCACGACGTCCCCTTGGCTGCCGCTCATTTCAACCATGCTCTGCGCGGCGCTGAATCCACCTGTGACGAAGCCTTTTGCCGGGATCTCTGTGCCGAATTGGAGATCGATCTTGCCGTAGGCCATCCCCCCGCCGGGACCGACGCTCACTCCGAAGAAGACCTGCGCAGAATCCGCCGCAGCTTCCTGCTGACCACCCTCGCCGCCGACACCCGTCTGGCCGTCTGTGCCACGGGCCACCATCGCAATGATCAGATCGAAACCGTACTCATGCGCCTGTTCCGAGGCACCGGTCCCGACGGCCTGCGGGGAATCCGACCCCGGTCGGGAGCTTTCATCCACCCTCTGCTCAGCTGTGGTCGGGACGAACTGACGTCATGGCTCACCGACCGAGGCCAGCAGTGGCGTGACGACGCCACCAACACATCAGGAGACAATCTCCGGGCCAGGATGCGCCGGGAGTTCCTGCCCGTCGTCCACGCCTTGTTCGGACAAACCGCCGACGACCAGGTGATGCGTTTTTCGGACCTCGTCGACGACGACGCCCGCGAGCTCGATCGCCAGGCCGATGAACTGCTCGCTTCCTGGCGTCAGGATGGCCTACCGCTGCGTTGCCTACCCCTCGCCGGGCTGCAGGCCAAGCCGAAGACCTTGGGTGCGAGGCTCGTCCGCCGCATCTGCAGGAAATCTACCGAGGAAACCAGCCCCCTGCGCGGCAACCGCCTCGACGACCTGTTGAACTGGATTCGGACCGCCCGGTCCGGAGCAATGATGGAGCTTTCCGAAGGCTGGTCCGTCGTGCTGGAATTCGAAACGCTGCGCTTCGGGCACGTTTCCGATCCGCCGCCGGCATCCCCGTGGCGCCTCGAATGCCGGGACGCATCTGCCACAGAACTGGAAAACCCCTTGCCTGAGAAGGGATTGAACCCTTCGGCGGCGTACTGGGAACTCACCTGCCCCCATGGATCCCTGCATGGCGAACTCCGGATCCGCCCCTGGCGCGAGGGAGATCGCCTGCAGCCCCTGGGTATGACGGGGCACAAGAAAATCAGCGATATTCTGCTCGAGCACCGCGTCCCGATCACCTGCCGGGCCGGAGTACCCGTCGTCGCCGACGACGAGGGCCCTTTCTGGCTCGTAGGATTATGTCGAGACGAGCGGACCCGGTTGTTGCCGTGCACGACTCTGGGAATTACACTGCACGTGGATGTTCATCCTGGCGAAGAGCCTTCGGGCGAGGTCTGATGCCCCGTCCATGTTCTTTGCGCTCTCGAGCGTGGTGACGATCACCCGCACTGGCCACCGACAAGGGGATCCATGTCCAATTTGAACAAACCCCGCCGACCGAACAGCGGCGGCTCCGGTCGACGCGGCGGACTACCCGGACGAACTGCCGGGTTCTGGCTGCTGTTGCTGGTCCTAGTCTTCATGGCCTTCCAGATGATGTCCATCGACCACGAGGTCGTCCATGAGATCAGCTGGCCGGCTTTCAAGATCCAGGTCGAAGCGGGCAACATCCGCTCGCTGACCAAGACCAACCTCGAAATCGAGGGCGAGCTGGTCGAACCCGCCGAGATCTTGCTGCTCAACGGCAACGCCCCGGTGGTGCAGCGCTTCCAGCTGGTTCTGCTGTCCGAGGATCCCAACTTCGCGGAATGGGTGTACCAAGCCAACCCGGAAGCCTGGATCAAGGGCGACACGGCCAAGACGAGCTGGCTGACTGTCATCGTGACCTACTACCTGCCGTTCATCCTGATCCTCGTACTCTGGCTCTTCTTCATCCGCCAGATGCAGGGGGGCAGCAACAAGGCCTTCAGCTTCGGCAAGAGCAAAGCCAAGCTCATCAACATGGACAAGCCCACGGTCTCCTTCAAGGACGTGGCGGGCTGCGACGAAGCCAAGCTGGAGCTGCAGGAGATCATCGACTTCCTGCGCAGTCCCAAGAAATTCCAGATCCTCGGCGGCCGCATTCCCAAGGGCGCACTGCTGCTCGGATCTCCGGGCACCGGCAAGACCCTGCTGGCCCGCGCCGTGGCCGGAGAAGCTGGCGTACCCTTTTTCAGCATGAGCGGTTCGGACTTCGTGGAGATGTTCGTCGGCGTAGGCGCCTCGCGCGTGCGCGACCTGTTCGAGCAGGGAAAGAAAAGTGCACCCTGCATCATCTTCATCGATGAGATCGATGCGGTCGGACGTCATCGCGGCGCCGGCCTGGGCGGCGGCCACGACGAACGCGAACAGACCCTCAACCAGCTGCTGGTGGAGATGGACGGCTTCGAAAGCAACGAGGGCGTGATCCTCGTCGCCGCAACCAACCGCCCCGATGTGCTCGACCCGGCCCTGATGCGCCCCGGCCGCTTCGACCGCCAGATCGTGGTCGACATGCCGGACCTGCCTGGCCGCGAAGCGATCCTCAAGGTCCACCTGCGGAAGATCAAGTACGGCAAGGACGTGTCGGCTCACAAGATCGCCGCCGGCACACCGGGCCTGGCCGGTGCCGACCTGGCGAACCTCGTGAACGAAGCCGCCCTGCTCGCAGCCCGCAAGGACCACAAGGAAGTCTCCATGGACGACATGTGGGACGCCCGCGAAAAGATCATGCTCGGACCGGAACGCCGGAGCCGTGTGATTTCAGACAAGGAGAAGCGCATGACCGCCTATCACGAGGCCGGTCACGCGATCCTCGCCGAACTCTGCGAAAACGCCCACAACACCGAGAAGGTCACGATCATCCCCCGCGGCCGTACTCTGGGCGTGACGTGGATGCTGCCCGAACGCGACGAGTTCTCCAAGAGTCGCGAACGTTACCTCGACGAGATCTGTGTGGCCCTGGGCGGTCGTGTGTCCGAGGAGCTGTTCATCGGCACCATCAGCAACGGCGCCTACGGCGACATCCGCAGCGTCACGAGCAATGCCCGCGAGATGGTCACCCGCGTGGGCATGAGCGATGCCGTGGGTCCCATCGCCTACGAAGAGGGTGAGGAGCAAGTGTTCCTGGGCCGCGACTACGGCCGCCGCAAGGCGGTGAGCGAACGCACGCTCCAGCTGATCGACGACGAGATCCACAGGATCATCGACGAGCAGCTCGACCGCGCCCGTAAGATCCTCAAAGAGAACGCCGATAAGGCCCACACCATGGCCGCCGCGTTGCTCGAACGGGAATCCATCGGACGTGAAGAGGTACGGATGATCATGGATGGAGAAGACCTGCCGGACTTCATCATTGATCTGCCGCCTCTCGATGAAGACGAGCCGAACCAGACGGCACCCGACGAAGTCGAAATGGACGATGTGCCCTCGGACGGACCGACCATCGGCGACCCCGAACCGGAGCCCGGCGCGTGACACGTCGCTCGTGTGTTGATCAAAGGACGGCACCGCAAAGCGGTGCCGTCTCCGTATGGCGCCTGCGCGAGCGGACCATCGACTGGAGCCGGCGCCCCGCGGTGATGGGCGTCATGAACCTCACCCCCGACAGCTTTCACGCGGAATCGCGCATTCCGACCGACGCGGCGGCCGACGCTGCAGCCGCCATGGTCGAAGCGGGCGCCGAGATCCTCGATCTGGGCGCCGAATCATCCCGCCCGGGGGCCGAAAGCGTCAGCGAAGCCGCAGAACAGGACCGCTTGTTGCCCGCCCTCGCGGCTGTCCGCGCAGCCGTCGACGTTCCCCTGACCATCGATACGACTCGTGCCGAGACGGCTCGACTGGCCCTCGAATTGGGCGCCGACGGCATCAACGACATCAGCGCCGGGATGGTCGAGCCGTCGATCCTCGACGTCGTCGCCCGGTACGGGGCCGGCCTGGTCCTGATGCACATGCGCGGCACGCCGCGCACCATGCAGGACGAGCCGCAATACCGCGACGTGGTGGCGGAGGTGGCTGTCTATCTCGAAGAGCGGGCGGCCGCCGCCGAAACGGCCGGAATCGCCGGTGATCGGGTCCTCGTCGATCCGGGTCTCGGATTCGGCAAGACCCTCGAACACAATCTAGCGCTCCTGGCCGGCTTGAAGACGATCGCCGGAGGGCGCGGGCTGTTGCTGGGCGCATCCCGGAAGTCCTTCATCGGTCGCCTGACCGGAGCCGAAGTGACCGATAGGCTAGGCGGCAGCCTGGCGGCCGCGGCCGCCGCTCACGCCGCCGGCGCGGCCGTGATCAGAGTTCACGACGTCGGCCCTACCCGGCAGTTTCTCGAAGTGCTCGCTGCGGTGGACGGCGCTGCAGTTTGATGACCAAGGCGCGGATCGTGCGTTGAGCCGGGGGAATCCCGGTGTTATGGTCCCGTCTCGACGATACCAGAACCGGCACGGAGGCAGCGGTCCCCATGTGGGAAGCCATCTCGAATTCACTGATTATCGACATCCTCGACATCATGATCGTGGCGTTCCTGCTCTATCGCCTGATCCTGCTGGTCAGGGGTACGCGTGCGATCCAGATGTTCATCGGCCTGGGCCTGCTCGTGGTGCTGTCGTGGCTGGCTGGCCGCCTGGGCATGATCGTGGTCAAGCAGATCATCTCGTCGCTGCAGACGGTTTGGGTCGTCGCCTTCATCATCATCTTCCAGCCGGAACTGCGCACGGCCCTGACTTATCTGGGACGGCGCCGTGGCCTGGCCTTCTTCACCGCCCACGATGAAATACCAGCCGAACATGAAGTCGTGAAGGCCGTCGAACGACTCTCGAGGCGTGGATTGGGAGCCCTGATCGTCCTGGAGCGGGACATCAGCCTCGGCCGTTGGGCGCGTTCTGGCACCATGGTCAATGCGGATGTGTCGTCGGAACTGATCGAGTCGATTTTCACGGTACCCGGTCCCCTGCACGACGGTGCGGTGATCGTGACAGGCGACAAGGTCATCGCGGCGGCCTGCATCCTGCCCAACACCGAACGCACGGAGTTCGGCTACATGTTCGGCACGCGACACCGTGCAGCTATCGGCTTGAGCGAGGTTTCAGACGCCCTGGTCATTGTAGTGTCGGAAGAAACCCGAGCCATTTCCCTGGCCTATCGCGGCGAGATCAAACGCGGACTATCCATCGACGATCTGACCGCCGAACTGAACCGCATCGTCGCGGTCAGCGAAAAGACGGTCACGACCGCCGGCGAAGACAGCAGTCTCTAGTCTCCCATTCTCCCCGCTGAGCAAACGCAATCCCAGCCCGGTACTGCCGGCGATCTCCGCGACAATGTGGGCGAGAGCGATCAGCAATGTGCGCCGATCACCATCGGCTCGCCACGGCGCGACGGACGCGCGGGCCCGCCCTCCCCTTCGGAAACGTCGAGCGAGGGGGGACAACGCTCCCGTTCCCCTGGGTTCATCCCACGTGTAGTCGATCCAGAGATCGAGCCGGCCGCAGCCACGCCTGACGCGGGCGCCGTGGAGCTGGATCTTATCGGCGAGGACTGATTCGAGCCGTTTCAGACATTCAGCGGGCAACTGGGGTTGGAGATGAAACACGGATGACCTCCGGCGCTGAGCTTCGGGTCGTCGGCCGGAGAAGTGAGGCGCCCTTTCCCCGGCCGACGATCCATGTGCGACGAAACGAGTCCTCCCGTTCCCCGCTCCTCCGCACCCCGCCTTCACTGCAACTCCGCGGCCAACAGTTCGATCGGTTCCAATCGAGACCAGGGTTTCGACCCAACCACATAGAGGAACAGTCTTTGGATCGATGATCGTCGCTCTGGACGGCCACAGACTACAGTTCATGAATTCGGATCATGCGGGTGTGTGTCCAACGATGCACGGTGGATGAACAGGCCATCCTTCATCATGGCAAGACTTTGTGATTGTGAGTGTCGGAACGGAAGAGGAGAGAGAGCGGGGCAGATCAGCCTATGGGCATGAGCTCAGCGACATGTTCGTCGGCGAGGTCGCCAGCAAGATCATCGATATCGGCCGTCTGCATCGAGCCGGCATCGTATGCAACGAGATGCGAGGTGAGTACTAGACCCACGCACTCCAGAGCCAGAACTTCGCTGGAACGAAGACCGATCAGTCCACGTTCTCGACCCGTGTCGAAGGAGAGCAGGCCTACGAGACGGCCTTCAAAGACCAGAGGCAGATGAAGTTCCGCACCGCTCCAGCGCAGATAGGCCCGTTCCTCATTGGCAAGTCCCCGCTCCGAAAGCTCGGTGGCTTCGAGCAGCACACCGGTCGTGGCCAGGAAGGAGCCAAGCCACCCGTCGGCCGGAAGGGAATGATCTCGACGACCGACAACATGGAGATGATCGCCGACTCTCCTGCAGAACACGACACGATCGGCAAGTCCGGCCTTGGCCATTGCCGCCGTCATGGCAGAGAGCCAACGCTCCGGCCCCTCCTCCCGCTTCAAGGCTGAGTTCAGCGTGGCAGCGATGCCGCGTTCGGGGCGTATGCCTCCGGGCCTCAACTCGGATACGGGCTGGATCTCCGGATCTGCCGCGGCGGAGACATCGGAAGTGGTCGTGATCTCGAGGGCCGAAAGAGCCCCACTCACATCTACCGCACAGTCAGGCTCGGAGCCGAACTCCCGCACCAGAAGCCAGTGAACCGCGACGTTGGGCGCCACGAAAACCAAGCCGCCGCCCTGGTCGTCGAGATGACGGCCGAGCACGGCGAGAGCCGCCGCTACGGTCTGGGTGATGCCGCCAAGATCAGTGAGATCCATGATGACCGAGCGCCAGCCGTGACGTTCGCATTCACCGTCGAAGTCCTCGACGAGGTGCCGATCGTCACGGCTGCCGTAACCGGACAGCCGAGCCAAGACCGCGCCGGGTCCGGGATGTTCCAAGATGTCGAGTCGGTAGGACATTGGAGCTACGCTCAGACCAGTTCTTCGGCCAACCAGCCGTCGAGCACGCGGCGGAGAAACCGCCACTCGCTGCCGACCTTCTTTGCCGGAATCTTGCCTTCCTTGGCGAGTCGGCACACGGTCTTGACGTGCATCTTCAGGTATTCGGCGGCCTCGACAGAAGTCATGACCTGGTTGGTCGTGTCTTCGGCGCCGATGTAGATCTTCCCGTAGTCCTGGGTGATGGTGCTCATGATGTCTAGCTCCTCGGGACAGGTTGTTGCGCATGGGCAGAGCCCGGCTCGCCAGACTGCAACTCCCGTGCCCTGGATCCCCTCGACGGATAAGATCCGCTCAACACCGCATACCGAACCTCAATGCACCCTTTCGGGGAACAGCAGGGCATTCCGACGTCGTGCACAGGATTTTGGGATCCGTTGCAGCATTGCAATCCGCAATCGGGACGTGAAGGAAGGATGGCAGGATCAGACACGGTCACCGGAGCCCGCCTGGGGGCTCCGGAATCCTAACTGCGTTTGAGGAACTCGCCGATTTCGACATTGAGCGAGTCGCGACCATGAGCTTCGAGAATCATATGTCCGCCCTTGGGATAGAGGCGGAAGCGTGATGCTCGGTGCTTGGCTTTGCGCTGCAGAAAGCGCAGGGAAGAAGAATCGATCCGCGGGTCGTCGTCGCAGTGAGCGGCGTAAATGGGCAGACGCAGCTTGCCCACCAAGGACTTCGCCTTGTCCATACATTCGAAGACTTCAAGGTTCCAACCCACGCGGCGACGCACGAAGGGCACCCGGTACAACCCCATGTTGAGCAGCAGGTTCTTCCAGAAGCCGACTTTGGGGTTCAGCGCCGCGGACAGGAGAACGAGGCTGGAGGGGCGTTCCTTCTGAGCCAGATGAAGTGCCAGGGCGCCGCCGAAACTGAACCCGACCACGTGGACCTTGTCGTAGACCCTCTCGAGGATGCCGTAGCGAAGCAGAGCCTCGTTGAGGCAGGCCTTCCAGAGCACCTCCGGCTGGCCGGAGCCCTCGTGACCGTGTCCTGGCAGCAGGATATTGCAGACTGTGAAGCCCCGCTCGAAGAGATGATCCGCCACACCACGCAGGTCGCCGGGGTTGCCCGTCGATCCGTGGATGAGCAGGACGGCTTCTTGGGCTTCGGGCCGAACCCTCATCTGGGTGCGCTTATCGGAGTCGATATCGGTCCACTTGTCGAACTCGGCGGCCAGCCGCTCGTGAGTGCGCATGGTCGCAGCCCTGACGGCGCGTGCCGGGGCCTCGGTGGTCAGTTCCTGCTCGATTTCCCAGGCGGTCAGGCTGAGTTGCTGCAACCGCTGCATGTCCTGGGGGGTCTTCGGTGCGGGTTCGGACACGTTAGTTCTCCTCGTGGGTGTCGTCGGCGACGAGAGACAGGTCGGCGAGACGATCGGCGATCAGGTCCGGCCAATCTTCCTGCTCCATGTGCGCCAGCACACCGTGGTCGGCGTACTTGCCGGACAGGACGAAGGCCGTGCCCATGCCGAGACGCTTAGCCGTCACCAGGTCGGCAACTGGATCATCTGAGATAAATTGGGCGTCTTCGGCTTCGATGCCAAGCCTTTTCAGAGCCTCCCGGTAGATCCGCTCCTTCGGTTTGCCCACCACCACCACCTCACGCGACGCAGCCTGCTCCAAGGCCGAGGCATAGAATCCCGGTCCGAACCTGCGCTGCCCCGCGGCGTCGAGCCAGAACAAATTGCGGTGCAGGGTCACCAGTTCGGCATCGTGATCGAGGAGCGCGGGCAAAGCTGCATCGAGTGCGGCTATCTCAAGATCGGGGTTCACGCCCAGGACAACCGCATCGCAAGGCCCCTGCTCGACGATGGTGAAGCCCCTGTCCCGCCACCAGTTAGACAGCAGAGGCGACCCGAGCCATTGAATGGTGGTGCGACCCCAACCCAGAAGGAGCCTCGCCCCCACATCGAGCACGGTCACAAGATCGCCGACTGTCACCTCGAAACCGGCAGCGACCAGATCCTCGGCGAGGGCCTCGGGAGTATGGGTCGTATTGTTGCTGACCAGAACCCTGGCCAAGCCGCGTTCGGTCAGGCTGGAAAACCACTCGCACGAACCGGGTACGGGCAGGTAGCTCTTGTCGCGCACGAGCACACCCTCGACATCGATCAGGTAGGCGCGGGGGTTACGGAGTCGGCGCATGGTCGCGGATCACCTCTTCGAAGACATCGTCGAACCGTGGAGCCAGACGCTCCCAGCGGAAGGCGTCGCAATCAACCGGCAAGGAACAGATATGGCCGCCGTCTCGGCCGCTCACCAGGTTTCGGAGCAGGTCGGTGAGTCCGGCCACGCCTTCATAGAAGTGGCGCCCCCGGCACATGGATCCGTACAGGGATGGATAAACCTGCTCCCGAGGCAGAACGGGATAGCACCCCGCCTGCACGGCCTCGGCCACGGAAATGCCGAAATATTCCTGGGCGGCGCAGCTGACCACGATGTCCGACGTCTCGAGGGCGGCGTCGTAGGCGGTCCTGTCCGGAAGATGTCCGTAGCTCAGGATCTTCCCGCCAAGGAGAATCCGCAAGGGTTCGAACACTTCATCGCGCTGCCGTTGTTCGCCCAACAGGTGCAGACGGAAGTCGAGCCCCTCGTCGTGGAGGGTCGTGAGGGCCTGTACCAGCCATTCCGGGCGTTTGTCGAACTCCCAGCGATGGTTCCAGAGTATGGTGGGAGCAGCGTTGGCCCTCGGCCAGCCCGGCCCGACGTCGGGGTCGCAGGGACCACCGAGATAGGGAGCCGACAGGCCATCGCCAAGGGCTGCAGGGTGCGCGGTACGATCGATGCCGACTGGCAGAACCCGGCACTTCTCATTCAATCTTTCTCTCACCCGGGACGGCACCGACTCCGGCATACGCCCCAGATAGCCTGAAATCCCCTCCAGAAAGATCTCCCGGTGAAATTCCGAATTGAAAATCACGATGTCGGCGGCCAGGCAGCTTATGATGTTCGTGAAGCCGAAATGGAAGTCGAATTCCTCATGGGGCGAAAGCGGATACGTGAGCTGATTCTCATGCATGTAGAGCACAACCGGACAGCGATCCAGGGGCGGCTGAAGCAGACCTTTGAGATCGGCCACATTCAGGAAGTCCGTGCAAAACAACAGATCCGGCCGATTTCGGCCCTCGTTGAGAAGATCGGCGAACAGCACCGAGCTCGCGCGCATCCGCCACTTCCAGAAACGGGCCGGCAGAGTCAGCGATTCGATCGCATGCTTCGATGCTTCGGTCAGGCCAAGACGGAAGGAATTGTGAGATCCACCGTCGTATGGCTCCAGGAACATGATCTGCAAGATGAAGTCACCTCGTTGAAGAGTGATCGAAATCATGGTATATTAACATAGTTGCTTCGCTCCCCCGCCAGCCTGATCCAGATCGATTCCGCCAGGAAAGGATAGGTTCATGAGAACCATCATCGTCACGCTCTTCTGCAGCCTCCTGCTCTTCACGGGCTTCGCCGCCGCCAGGACCCCCGAGTACCTGCCCGGCCGCCTGATCCTTCAGCTGGCCGACGATGCCGTCGTGACGGTCGACAAGACCGGTAACGGCGTGACCTGCGGCCTCGCTGACCTGGACCGTCTGTTGAGCGACCATGGCGTCCGCACCATGGACCAGCTCTACGCCGGCGTGCGGAACCCGAACAAGGCGGGAACGAACCTGCTGCAGATCTACACCGTTGATTTCCCGGCCGAACTCGACCTCGATGCAATGGCCGCCAAGTTCTCCGGAGCGGCTTCAATCAAACAGGTCTGGAAGGACGAGCTCCAATTCGCTTCCTACTTTCCCAACGATTCGCATTTCGGGGCGCAGTGGCACCTGCGCGCTTCGAACATGGGCGGCAAGGACATCCGCGCCCTCGGCGGCTGGGCGGAGTCGCTGGGCGACTCCAACGTGATCATCGCCATCGTCGATTCCGGCGTGGACTGGAACCATCCTGATCTCGGAGGCACCCACCCCGACAAGATCAACGGCGCCGTGTACACCAACTGGACCGAATACAACGGCACTCCCGGCGTGGACGACGACGGCAACGGCAAGATCGACGACATCCGAGGCTGGGACTTCATCAGCCTCTCCCAAAGCCAGGGCTGGCCCAACGAGGACATGACCGTCGCGGACAACGACCCGTCGGACTACGAGAGCCACGGCACCGCCTGCGCCGGCTCCGCCGCGGCCATCACCAACAACGGCGTCGGTGTGGCCGGTGTCGCTCCCGGCTGCAAGATCCTGCCGGTGCGTGCGGGCTACCTGCCCGCCGGCGAGACCCTCGGAGTTCTGCCGTCCTCATACGCCTCCGCGGGAATGATCTACGCTGCGGACATCGGCGCCAAGCTCATCAACTGCAGCTGGGGTCCGGGCAGCAGCTTCTTCAGCTTCGCCATCACCTACTGCACCGACGCGGGTGCGATCGTCGTGCAGGCGGCGGGCAACGACAACGAGGACAACCCCAGCTGGATGCAGCTCAACGCCAGCGTAGTCGAGGTCGCCGCGACGGCGGACGGCGATGTGAGAGCCTCGTTCTCCAACTTCGGCACCTGGGTCGACGTGGCGGCGCCCGGCGTCAGCATCACCTCGACGTGGTATGACAGGTTCACCGGCACTCACGTCTACTCGAGCGTTCAGGGCACGTCCTTCTCCTGCCCGATCACCTGCGGCGCCATCGCCCTGCTCTGGTCGGCGGAACCGGGCCTGACACGCTCACAGGTTCTCACCAAGCTGTACAACTCCTGCGACTTCATCGACGACGTCAATCCTGGTTTCGAAGGTGATCTCGGCGCCGGTCGCATCAATCTCCTGAAAGCCCTCGGCGATGCCTTCCATAAAGTGCCCGAGGAGTTCGACTTCGCCTTCGACGCCTTCAACAGCTCGGCTACGGGGGACACCATCGCCATCAAGGCCGCGACACCCTTGACCGGGCCCTTGGTCATTCCGGCCAAGGACATCTTCGTGCTCGGCGGTTGGGACAACACCTTCGCCGGGCGCGATCCCGTCGGCACACCCACAGTGATCACCGCCAACGTCACCAACACGGCCCTTCAGGTCAACGGCGGGGCCGGACCCGGTCTGGTCATCGACGGTTTCGCCTGCACCGGCGGCGGCGGCAAGTCCTTCAACGGTATTCCTGACTCGGGCAACTTCGGCGGCGGCGTGTTGATCAACGGCACGTCTCCGACACTGCGCAACATCGAAGTCTACGGCAATACGGTGGGCAGCGCCCTGAACTTCGGCGGCGGCGGCGGCATCATGCTGCTCAATTCGGATTCGGTGCTCGAAAACGTTCGAGTCCACGACAACAGCGGCGTCTACGGGCCAGGCATCTACGTGTCGGGTGGAGCGCCGACCCTGAGCGATTGCGTGATCGAAAACAACATCGCCTACGCCAACGCGACCGTCCCCCGCGGCGGCGGCCTCTACGTCGTCAACTCCGACGTGACCCTGAGCGGCACGACCATCAGCGGACATGACGGCCTCGACGCCGGCGGCGGCCTCTACGCCATACCCGGCACAGGAACCGTATCGGTCGCTATGAGCCATACCGCCATCACAGGCAACTTCGCCCGGAGCAAGGGCGGTGGCGTATACGTGGGCGGCGGCTCGCTGACCATGCTCGGCGATCTGATCTCGGGCAACGGCCCGGCAGCCGGCGCCACGTTCATGAGCGGCGGCGGCGTGTGCGTCGAGAACGCCACAGCGGCCTTCGACAGCGTGAGCATCACGAACAACAGTTCGCAGACCGGCGGCGGCCTCACCCACACCAATGGCGCCAGCTTGGACCTGACCAACTCCCTGATCGCGGCGAATACGGCCGTCTACTTCGCCGGCGCCGTGAGCCTGCAGACCATCACCACCGGTACGTTCGCCGGCAACACGGTCTCGGCCAACGGATCTGGCAGTTCCGCGGGCGGCATCAACATGACGTCGGCCTACCTTTCGGTGTCGAACAACATCGTCGCCTTCAACACGGGATCGGCAGCCTCGTCCAACGGCTTCACGGTGTCCGGCGGCTCGACGGCCTTCGCCTGCAACGACGTGTTCGGCAACGACGGTGCACAATTCGGGGGCATCGCCGATCCCACAGGCAACAACGGCAACATCGCCGAGGACCCCAAGTTCTGCGACGCCGGCGCCGCCGATTATTCCATCATGGACACCTCGCCCTGTCATGTGGACAACGCCGGAGCCTGCGGCCAGATCGGGGCTTTCGGACAGGGTTGCGCCACGGGAACCGGCGTGCAGGACGAGACCGGACCGGGCGCGGTGCCGCTGGTCTTCGCGGTGGAGCCCAACTTCCCCAACCCGTTCAACCCATCCACGACGATCCGCTTCGCCCTGCCGGCACAGGGCCAGGTCAGCGTGCGGATCTACGACATCGCCGGCAGGCTCGTGCGGACGTTGGTGGACGAGGTGCTCGACGCTGCTGTCCACGAGATCCAGTGGGCGGGAGCCGACGACCGCGGCCATCAGGTGTCGTCGGGCGTGTACTTCTATCGTGTGATCGCCGGTGATCACGACGTCGTCGAGCGCATGGCGCTCGTGAAGTGATCGACGCGGACCGGTGACCGTGCCGATGCTTTCGATCATCACCTTCGTCGGGGCCAATGCAGCCCTGACGGCCGCCTCCCTGGGCCTGGTCCGACGCATGCGCGTCGCGACCGGGCCCGGTGTTTGGCTGGCGGTGTGCATCGTCTTCGCCTCCCTCGCCGAAATGATCCTTCAGGTCCTGGGCGCCTGCGGCCAACTGGGAGCCTGGCAAGCCGCAACAGCGGCAGTCCTGCTGCTTCTTGCCGAACGTACATCACCGGGCCGTAGGCCCCTCCACTCCCCTGCGGGCGGCCCCGATTTCCCGATGCCGCAGCTCGACAGAATCGCCCTTGGAGCAGCAGCCGGCATCGGACTCTGGTGGCTTCTGATCGCCACAAGGGACGGCCTCGTCCTTTCATGGGACGATCTCGGCTATCACGCCTCGGTCATCGGTTGGTGGCTTACCGACGGCTCTCTCGCCTACCCCCCCTTCACCTACCAGGTCTACTACCCCCTCAACGCCGAACTCTTCGCCGCCTGGTTCGCCGTTCCGTTGGGATCCCTCGCCCAAGCCAACCTCAGCCAGATCTTCTGGATCGGTCTGCTCTTCGCGGCGGCGGGAACGCTGGACAGGCGTCTGGGACGGCGATCGCTGGGGACGGCCGTGATCTTGGCGGGGCTGCTCATTTCACCCAAGGTGCTCTACTACCGCGGCACCGTTTCGGCCAACGATCTGGCCATTGCCGCATCCCTGCTTGCGATGCTCGCCGCCTGTCCCTCCCTGGCTCGACGCGACGACGAATCCGGGGCAGTTGAATCTGCGAACCACTGGGCTCTGATCGGTGGACTCGCCGGGGGCCTTGCCCTGGGGATGCGCGCCACAATCGTCGTGGTGGTGGTTCTGGCAGGACTGTGGTGGGCCCTCGCAGCCCGGCGCAAGCAGGCTCCATGGACCTCCGTGGCGCTCTTTTTCGGCGGCGTGGCCCTGCTCGGATCGTTCTGGTATCTGCGCAACCTGATCGTCACCGGCAATCCTGTCTTCCCCGCCGCCGTCGGTCCCTTCGCCGGCCCGTTCGACTCCGCCGCCCAACTGGAGACGACGCTCTTCCACCAGCTGCAACGGCAGACCGGAGGGTTGTCGTTCTGGACCGATTTCCTTCGCCTGCGGCTCGATTGGCCTCTGCCTTTGGGCATCGCGGCAGTGATCGGCTTCGTCGGCGGATTGAGACCGGTGATCGCGGACCTGCGGAACGGACGCGGCTCCCTGCTGCTGCTGCTCTGGATCTCCTGCCTGGCCTTCATGCTCGTCTTTCCCCATCAGCCGTTTTCCGGCAGTGTGAACCGGCCCGGAGTAGGCCTCATCGATCAGCCTCGTTTCCTGACGTTCCCGATCGTGCTGGGCCTGCTGATGCTGCCTTCGATTCTGTCGGTGCGACGGACATGGGCGACGCCTGCCGGCGCCGCAGTTCTTGCTTCCGGGTTCGGCGTGGCAGCAGGCGGGTTGGGTTGGACCGGTGCCTTGTGCGTCATGGTTGGAGTTGCTGCAGCTCTTGCCACCCGTCGCTTTGCACTGACGGATCACCTCGCTCGCCGCAGTTGGCTGGCTCCCCTGTTGATCATCGTGGTCTGGAGTATGTTGGGGGCCGCGACACCGGCCAAGCAAAGCCGCGCCATCGAAAACCTGCACGCTTTTCCGAACTCCTGGGTCGGATGGGCTCCCCGTCCGGATCAGGTCGGCATCGAATTGGGTCGGACCTGGGCTTTGCTCGACCGTCTCCCCGACGGTTCCCGCGTCGCCGAAATGTCGAACCTGCCCTCGAGCAACGGCTTCTACCACCAGCTCTTCGGCTCGTCTCTTCAACTCCATCCCGTCCAGGTGCATCGCGATGGACGAGTACGGGGCCGTCTCCACCAAGAGTGGCAAAACGAACCTGCGGGTTGGTGGTGGGAGTTTCGGGAACTCGACCGTCCCACGCCACCCGATGTTCTGCGCGAGAATCTGGTCAACGCCGGCATCGACTATCTGATCGTCACCAAGTGGCCCCGCGGCCGCGAAGGCCGCTACGGGCAGTGGCCCGTGGTCCACGGCATCGTCCAGGACGCCTTTGCGCCCGGACAGCGTCTCTACGCCGACGGCTACAGCGAGATCTGGCGCGTTCAGCCCTGACGGCCCTTGCTTCAGAACGACCACGCGTCTAGTTTCGGTGACATTCCCCGACCGGAGGTGAACCATGCCCAGCCGACCGTCCAAGGACCTGGAGTCCTTCCCCAACCCGCAGACCGAACGGGATTACGAAATCCTCTTCGACTGTCCCGAGTTCACCTGCCTGTGCCCGTTGACGGGTCAGCCCGACTTTGCTCATCTCCGCATCCGGTACGTACCCGACACGACGTGCGTGGAGCTGAAGTCCCTGAAGCTCTACCTGTGGACGTACCGTGATCAGGGAGCTTTCCATGAGAAGGTGACCAACGAGATTCTCGATGATCTCGTCGCGTTGCTTTCGCCCCGCATGCTCGAGATCGACGCCAAGTGGTTCGTGCGCGGAGGCATTACCACCTTTGTTCGGGTTGCACACCGGCGAGATGGCTGGACCGAAGAAAACCAGCGTCCGAACACTCCTTGGTGACACACGGATCGGCAGGCTGAAGCCTGCCGATTCGGTTTCGTCACTGGGAAGATCGGGCGATGGTTCCCTCGACCTGACGCAGCATGGTGCGTGTCGAATCATCCTGAGGATTGAGGCGGATCGCCTCGCGGAACTGGTCGCGGGCTTCGCTGAAGCGGCCCTGATCGGCATAGCAGGCGCCGAGCATGGTGTGGGACTGAGCGTCGGCGGGGACGTCTTGGAGCAGGGTGCGGAGGTGACGGACAGCCTCGTCGAGACGGCCGCTGCGGCTCAGAGCCAGGGCCAGAGCGCGGCGGGCGTCGTGATCGACAGGCTCGCGGGCCACGACCTGTTCGAGCAGCGGCAATGCCTCGTCGAAGCGGCCGGCCAGGTTCAGGATCTCCCCTTTCATGCGGCGGGCGGACCGATTCTCCGGCTGGATCTTCAGGGCCCTTTCGACACCGAGCAGCGCACCGTCCGGACCGAGTTCATTCA
The DNA here is from genome assembly GCA_937910695.1 of uncultured bacterium. Taxonomy (GTDB): domain Bacteria; phylum Krumholzibacteriota; class Krumholzibacteriia; order LZORAL124-64-63; family LZORAL124-64-63; genus CALEMW01. The sequence goes on along the minus strand of CALEMW010000207.1, from coordinate 13,976 downwards.
GGCGACCATGCAGCACGCGCAGCTGGGCGCCGACGACGAGATCGCGCAGATTGCCTTCCCGCACCTCGATCGCGAAGGCCAGCCCCTCCGCATCCAACACCACTCCGGAACCGAGCACAGTTGTCGGCTCCGAAAGATGGGTACGTAAGAGGGCGGCCAGGGGCACTTCGCTCGATGAGTCGGTATCGACATTCATGGTGGCATACGCCAGGTCGGGCACGTCGTCCACCAAAGGCTCGGCATCAGCTGCCAGAGCGGCGAGTTCCTCTGCTCCACAGAGATACCCACCGAGCAACGCCGTAGGATCGGCCAAATGTTCACGCACACCGCCCCAGTGGCTCCATGCCAGGTCGGCCTGGAGAGCCGACGAGACTTCCAAACGCCTCAAGGCCTCGACGCCGAGAGTGACCGGAGCGTCGGCTGAGCCGATCAACAGCAGTTCGTTCAGGTTGTACCAGAGCACGGCCTCGGGGAACGTCTCGAGAAACGTGCCCAGGATGCGTCGGAATTCCGTTTCCCCGAGGAACGGCAGCGGCACGAACTGAGCCACCAACCCCCCGGGATTCAATCTTTCCCGAGCTTCAGCATAGAACTCGCGGGTATAGAACGCGTCGACGCCGGGCCGGAACACCTGCCCCACCTCGATCGATACGATGTCGTAAGTATTCGATGTATGTGCGGTGTAGGTGCGGCCGTCGTCGGGAATCAAGGTCACGCGCGGATCGTCCATCCAGGCGCTGTCGAAGTTGCGGCGCACGAACTCGAAGATCGCGGGCTCGATGTCCACGCAGTCGAGGTGCGTTGCACCGTGCATCAGGAAGCGGCTGGCGGTCTGCCCCACTCCCAGACCGATCACAAGCACGTCATGGGGTGCGGGGTGCAACAGGGCCGGTACGTGGGCCGCCACGATCTGGTGACTCTTGGCGTCCTTGCCCTGCCAGAGCCGGTCGATCAACAGCTGGCGGCTGCCGTCGCGCAGGACGACCGAGAGGGTCGATCCGTAGCCCTCGGCGGCGTCGAGCAGGACACCGCTGCGCGAGACATAATCATCCGGCAGGGTCGCAGGCGTGAGGGTCGGTATCAGAAACCAGACCACCACCGCGGAAGCGGCGCCGGCACCTCGTATCCACACACGGCGCCCCTGCGGGCGGTCTACCAGAAGCAAAGCCAGGACTGCAGCGGCCACCGACAATCCCGTCACGATCTTCAACGACACCGCCAACCCGAGACCGGGCAGGAGCCAAAAACCAGCCGCCAAAGAGCCGACGATGCCGCCGACGGTGTTCAGGGCCGTCAACCGACCAACGGTGCGGACCACGTCGGCGCCGTCGGTGGCGGCCAGCTTGACTGCCAAGGGAAACGATGCCCCCGACAGGATGGCCGGCGGCAGCATGAGCAGCACAAACGGCATGATGCCACCACCCAACCCCAGCCAGAAATCGGCCGACAGCCCGGTAAGCGCCAACAGGACAAGCCCCGCACCCGCCTGCAGCGAGGCGAAGGCCGGCACCAGCGGCACACGGCGGTCCCAGAGCCTGGCCGCGAGCCAGCTGCCGATCACGATGCCGACCAGCACCACCGCCAGCGCCAGGGTGTAGGTGGTCACCGAGTTGCGGACCATCAGCGACAGGAAGCGGCTCCAGACCACCTCGGCCGCGAGAGCTGTCAAACCCGTCAACAGGAACAGGCCGGCCACGACACGGAGCCTGCGGGTGGTCCTCTGGGTGGAGGATGCCTCGTCGACGGTATCGTTCGGATCGTCGTTCGGAACGTCGTTCGGAACATCGGCCTCGAGCCGCAACCTCAGAGCGAGCCCGCCCGCCACGATGTTCAGGGCTGCAGCCACCATGATGGTGCCCTGCAGTCCGAGGGCGGGCAGCAGCAGGAACCCCGCCGCCGCCGTCCCCACCGCGGCGCCCAACGTGTTGATCCCATAGAGAAATCCCACCCGGCTCGACAACCTGTCGCCGCTGACCATGAATTGACGCACGAACAGAGGCAGGGTGCCGCCCATGGCCACCGTCGGCGGCAGCAGGACGACTGCCACCAACCCGACCCGGGCGGCGATCAACAGCAGGGAGCCGCCGTGGCCCAGGTCTGAGCCTTCGGCCAACGAGCGGTAAAGCATGCCGTAAGGGGCTTCGAGCCAGCCGAAGGCCCGCAGACTCAACAGAGCCATGGCGGCGAGGGCCAGTTCGAGCAGGGCGTACACGCGGATGGGTCGAGCGATGCGGTGGCCGATGCGGCCGAAGATCTCGCTGCCCAGAGCGAGGCCGGCGAAGAACACCGCGAGCACGGTGCTCAAGGCGAAGGTGGTCGATCCGAAAACCAGCGACGCCCGCTTGATCCACACGACCTCGTCGATCAGACCGGCGGCTCCGGATAAAAAGAAGCAGACGATGGCAATCCGGCGGCGCATGAGCATGATCCCGTGGCATGGTGTGTTCTGGTCGGTCGCGGACGTCGGAGTCTAGCACAGAGGTCGAACTGGGGCCACGGACATGGTCTTGCGATCCGCTCAGAACCGACCCGGAACAAGGATGGATCGCGAGCAGTCAGGACAGGCCCCACCCGCATCGAGGCGCGAGCGGACACCACGCCCCGAACGTTCCACGACAACCGATCCGCAGCCAGGGCAGTGCGTATCGGCCGCACCGGTCGTCGCTATGTTGCCTTGGTAGACGTAGTCCAGCTTCCTCGCCGCTGTCGCCGCAGCGCGGGCGAGGGTATCCGGCGGCGTGGGCGGAGCAGCGAAGGTCCAGGCCGGGCGATACGCCGAAAAGTGCAGGGGCAACCCGCGATCCACCGACGCCACGAAGTCCACCAACGCCGCGATCTCTTCCGGCGCGTCGTTGTGGCCGGGGATGACCAGGTTGGTCACTTCCACATGAACACCGGCCCCGTGCAGCCTGCGGATCGTCTCCAGAACGGGGGCGAGCCGAGCCTTGCATATGCGTCGATAGAAACGGTCGTCCATACTCTTGAGGTCGACGTTGGCCGCGTCGAGCCAGGGAGCGAGTTCGTCGAGGGGACCGGGTTCGAGAAAACCGTTGGTCACCACCACGTTCACCAGACCGGCCTGATGGGCCAGACGCGCCGTGTCGCGAACGAACTCGAACCAGACCAGAGGCTCGCTGTAGGTGTAGGCGATGCCAACCGAACCTTCACGCTGCGCGAGGGCGACGATTTCCGCCGGGGTCATGTCGATGTCGGCCCCGCGGCCTTCCTGGCTCAAGCCCCAGTTCTGACAGAAACCACAGTGCAGGTTGCAGCCGCGGGCGGCGATCGACAGAATCGGCGCACCGGGATGGAAATGGTAGAGAGGCTTCTTCTCCATGGGATCGACGCCCAGCGCGGCGACGCGTCCGTACTGCAGGGGAACCATCACACCGTCGCGGTTGCCGCGCGTGCCGCAGGGACCATCGCGTTCCGGCCTGAGGCGACAGCGCAAGGGACACAGCTCACAAACGACCTGGCTCTTGCTCTCAGAGCGCCACCATGCCGCGTTGACGGTCATCACACACCACCCCCGTTCAGCACGCCCAAAGCCCAGACGGCCACGTCCCTGACCCCGGCGTCGGGGTCGGCAGTTGCGGCGCGTTCAATGGCGGGCAGCAAGTCGCGGCGTCCTGTATTCGCCGCCACCACAAGTGCGTTGCGACGCATCCCCTCGGGATGAGCCCGCCACAGAGGTGTCCTGCGGAAGCGGGAGCGGAAAGTGTCGGCGTCCATGCCGATCAGGTCGGCCAGATCGATCTCCTGATGAGCTTCGAGATCGGAGTATTCAGGCCGCGGTTCCAAGAGAAGTTTACGGGCCGCTTTGTGATTCCAAGGGCAGACGGCCTGGCAGATGTCGCACCCGAAGAGCAGCCCGCCCTGGGCCCGGCGGCGGTTGGCCGGCGCCTTGCCCTGCCATTCGATGGTCCAGGTCGAGAGGCAGTCGTGGGCGTCGAGGCGGAAAGCGTCGTTCAGGGCGCCGGTCGGGCACGCGTCCTGGCACCGCGTGCACTTGCCGCACAGTGTGGCCAGGCCATCTCCTACCGGCAGTTTCTGTGCCGATGGTCCCACCAAGGGACGGGGTGCATCGGCGAGGCCCACGACCTCGAGTTCCAGCAACGCCACGCCCAGAAACAGTCCGGATCCTAGTTTGGGATGGATGAGCATGGAATTCTTGCCGTAGAACCCGAGTCCTGCCAACCAGGCGTATTCGCGTTCCAGGTAGGCCCCGGCGTCGACGGCATCGGCAGCATTCATGTCCTGGGCAGCAACGATCACGCTTCGGGCCTCCAGTTCCCGTCGCAGGGCCGTTGTGACCCGACGGATCCCCTTGCGCAGAACATCGTGATAGTCGTGACCGCGGGCGTAGCGCGACACACCGTCGAGCCAAGGCCGGTCTTCGGTGCAGCCCTCGCTGGCGGTGGTGTCGTCAGGGGTCCAGCCGTTCGCGTACCGTTGGCCGAATACCAGCAGTGTCTCAGCCCAGGGATGCAGGCGGGTGGGGTCGGCGCGGGCGTGAGGATCGCGCAGCAAGTACTCGAGATCGCCGTGACGGTTCTCCAACAGCCAGTTGAGCCAGTCGGCGGTATGGGGTAGACGTCGAGGCAAACGCACGACGCCGCAAAGGTCGATGCCTTCACCGGCACACAACGGCGCCAGGATGCCCCGCAGGCTGAGGGCCGAAATGCTGGCCGAGGTCGTCACGACCCTATCCCGAGACGGATGAGCGCCGCATCGTATTCGGCGACGAGTCGGGCGACGACGGCGGCGGCGGGGGGCACGTCGTGGATCATGGCGGCGACCTGGCCGATCTCCAACTCGCCTTCCACAAGATCGCCCTCGCCCATGCCGAGGCGGGCGCGCCCCTTGCCCAGCAGATCGACCAGGCGGTCCCGCGAGGCGCCGTCCGCCTCGGCAGCTTCGATTCTCTCGCGGAAGGCGTTGCGCAGCAATCGAACCGGGACGTGTTTTTTGAGCACCAGGCGGGTGTCGTCACCATCGACCACCGCCTGCTTGAAATCGGAGTGGGACGACGACTCGACCGTCGCCGCGAAACGGGAACCGACCTGAACCCCCTCGGCGCCCAAGGCCAGGGCCGCAGCCAGCTGCGCTCCGGAGGCGATGCCGCCGGCAGCAATCACCGGAATGGACACGGCCTCCACGCACAGCGGCACAAGGACCATGGTCGTCAGTTCCTCGCGCCCGTTGTGGCCTCCGGCCTCGAAACCCTCCACCACCACAGCGTCGCAGCCGGCTGCTTCGCACTTCACCGCCAGAGCTGGCGAAGCGGCCACGTGTACGAACACGACGCCGGCTTCCTTCAGCCGACCGGCCACGCGCTGCGGCGATCCGGCCGAGGTGAACACGATGCCGACGCCTTCGCCGAGGGCGACATCCAGGCAATCGCGGGCATGGTCGTAGAGCAGGGGCAGATTGACGCCGAAGGGCTTGTCGGTCAGTTCGCGGACGCGACGGATCTCGGCGCGGAATTCGTCGGGATAGAGACTGCCGGCTCCGACAAGCCCGAGCCCTCCGGCGCCGCTCACGGCCGCCGCGAGGCGTCCGCCGCTATTGTGGATCATGCCGCCCTGGACGATGGGATGTTCGATGCCGAAGAGTGCCGTAACCCTCTTGCTGCGCCAGCGTTCGTTCATATCGATCCTCGGATGTTTCGTGTCGTTCAGGCTTCCCTTTGGTCGCCATCACAATAACCCCGATCCACGAACGGGCACATACCGATGACTCAATGTCCTTCATGACTAGGGCGCGCCCTCCCCAGGCAGCGGGAACCAGCGCAGCGCTTCCACATCGTCCGGCATGGTGATCAGGGATCCGGGATCGCAGATTTCGTCGGCGGCCCGCAAGCAGATCTGCCGCGCGGTCTCGAGATAACCGCCCGCCGCACGCTCGGGTTCTTTGAGATGACGTGAACTGTACTCGAGGTGTCCGCTGTCGTAGGAGATGTGGTTCAGGCTCACACCTGCATTCGGCTGGTGGTCGCGGTGACGCCAGAGACCCGAATCGGCTTCGAACCGATAATGGGGCAGCAGCGCCCAGCCGTGTTCGGCCACGAGATGGACGGCGTCGATGATGAACGAGAACGTCTCTTCGCTGATGAAGTAATTGAAGTTCAGACGCACCCAGCCCGGCTTGATGCCTTCGCAACCATGGCTGACTGCTTCATGGAAACGCATGGACTCGGCGAGGTCGATTCCCAGCAGACGGTGTCCGTAGGGGCCTGCACATGAGCAACCGCCGCGGGCCTGAATGCCGAACAGGTCGTTCAGCAAAGCGACCACGAAATTATGATGGAGCACCCGCCGACCATGACGGATTACGAACGAGACGATGGATAGGCGCTTGGCTTCCGGGTTGCCGAGGATCTGGATCTTAGGATTGGTCGACCACGAGGTGGTGGCCCGAGTGATGAAGTCGTGCTCGCGTTCCTCGATGACCTCCTCGCCCACCGCGCGCTTCAGGCCGAAGACCAGACCCGCACGGATGGCCTCGATGATGGCGGGCGTACCGCCCTCCTCGCGGTGGGCCGGATCGACCAGATAGTCGTGGTCCACCGGATTCACGTAGCTCACCGTGCCGCCTCCGGGCACCGTAGGCACGCGGTTGGTCAGCCTCTTCTTCTTCACGACCAGCACGCCGGGGGTGCCCGGCCCGCCGATGAACTTGTGGGGCGAAATGAACACCGCGTCCTTGTAGGCCTGCGGGTCCTCGCCCTCGGCGGGATTCATTTCGATCTTCACGTAGGGCGCGGCGGCGGCGAAGTCCCAGAAGGCCAAGGCCCCGTGCTCGTGCAGCAGCTTCGAGATTCCCCACGTATCGGACACGATGCCCGTCACGTTGCTCGCCGCCGAGAAGCTGCCGATCTTCAGGGGCCGCTCCCGGTAGCGAACAAGTTCGCGAGCGAGCATCTCCTGATCGATCTGGCCGTTGACGTCTTCGGCGATGGTCACCACGTCGGCCAAAGACTCGCGCCACGGCAGTTCGTTGGAATGATGCTCGTAGGGACCGATGAAGACCACGGGGCGCTCGTCCCGGGGAATGTGTGCCGTCAATCCGTAGCGGGAGTCGAGGTCGGCCGGGATCCGCATGTTCAACACGTCGACCATCTTGTTGATGGCGCCGGTCGCCCCCGACCCGTAGAAGATCACCACGTCTTCGTCGTTGCCGCCGCAGGCGTCGCGGATGATGCGGCGGGCGTCCTCGCGGAAGCGCGTGGTCTGCAGGCCGGTGATCGAGCTCTCGGTGTGGGTGTTGGCGTAGAGGGGCAGCACCTCGTCGGTGATGAACCGCTCGATGAAGTCGAGGGAACGCCCCGAGGCCGTGTAGTCGGCGTAGATCAGGCGGCGCTGGCCGTACGGTCCGTCGATGGCTCGGTCGCCGCCGATGACGCCGGCGCGGATGGTTTCGAGCAGACGGTGGGATGCGGCGTCCATGGGGCCTCCAGAAGGTGTCGGACCGGAGACAAAGATATCGGTTCGGGAGAGTCGAGACAAGATGGATGCGTGGAGCTCTTCCCGGCGTCCCAGGCGATAAGCTAGCGGGGCCGTGGGCGATAGTGCCCCAACGCCTCCAAGCCGACGCCCTTGACGAGGATCACGTAGGATCCGATCTCGGCCTCGCCCAGGGCCTTCCGCCAGTCGACAGCGATGTCGTCGCCCAGCATCAATCGGGGCCCCAGACTCCCGGCGACGGCATCGCGCAGGTAATGGAGATCGTCGTCGGTGGTGTCGGGATCGATCAGGAACACGAGCCGATCGCCGGCGCCGAGTTCGCCGCGGAGCTGGACCAGGCCATCGCGGACCTTGCATGAGATCTCCTCCTTCACCACCATCCGGTGCACCGGCCGGCCGGCCGGCCACCGTCGTTCGAGGCGGTGATGCACGCCCCACGCGGTAACGGCAACAAGCAAGCAGCCCAGGGTGATCGTCCCCCACGGCTTCAGTCCCAGGCGGGCGGGAACCGCCACCATCGCCAAAGCCAGGGCGCCGGGAATGCAGGCTCCCAGCACGTAGCGCGGCAGGGCATGATCACCCACGGCCAGGACGGGAGCGAGGACCACCACCGCAGTCACGAGCAGGAACATGAGACGGCGATCGTTCCGACGCCAACCGAGGAAGGCCGACACGAGCCAAGCGCTCCAGACCAATCCACCCGCCGCCAGGGCCCATCTCGAGCCGAGCGTCGCGACGAACTGCCAGGGCGCGGGCGCCGCCAGCCAGAAGCCGTAGACGCACAGGTTGCGGGGAATGCGGCCGGCGTCGACGCTGTAGCCCCCGGCGTCGCCGGCGTCGACCGCGAGCAACGTCGCCATCCAGGCGGCGAAGGCACTCAGCAAGATCACGCCGAACCAGGTCGCCGTCCCGCCCTCGCGCCGGCGCGCCAGATCCCAGCCGAACAGCAGCGGCAGGAACAGCCCCACCTCCTTGCTGCCCAGGGCCAGGGCCGCGAACGCCAGCCCCCAGATGCGGCCGAAGCGGTGACCGGAGAACCAGCGTTCAACCGCGGCCGCCGTGAACACGACGCCCAGCAGCTCGACGATTCCCGTTCCCCAATAGAGGCTCTCGAAGGCCGAGGGCGCCGCGGCGTAGAGGAGCGACGCGATCACGGCCTGGGCCCGGGTCGCCCGTGCCTGCCGTGCCAACCGCCCTACGAGCCAGGCCGTCGTGGCGTGGATCGCCAGCCGCGTGAGCCCGTAGGCCCATCCCGTCAGTCCGAACAGCGGGTACAGCAGGCGCCAGTAGACGTCGTAGGAGACGAAGCGCACGGCCGACGAGGAGCGGTCCGCCAACCCGGCGGCGTCGGCGAGGAACACCCAGTCGTCGTGGAACCACCAGGTGCGCAGAACGAGGATGTGGCCAAGGGCGGCGACCACAAGGATCGAAGCGGCGTAGGGCAGCGAGGACGATGATCCGTCCCTCGTACCGAAGCGCTTCATGACGCCAGGATATAGGTACGAACCGAGATCGCGATGATCCCCGTGATCACCGCAGACAGGAGGGCGATGATGAGGCTCTCGCGAGCCTGAAGCGTTCCCTCAATCATCCCGTCTCCGTTTCTGGGATTCGATGAATCCTGAGACTCGCTCGCCAGCAGGAATGGCGTCGTGATGCCAGAACACCTTCATCAAGTTGACGATGGAGTCCTGCTCGTCGCCCAGAACCACGACCCACCGTTCTTGGTCATTATCAGCCATATTCATCATGTTGGCTATCTTTGACCATATTTCAATATTTGGCCATAAAGTGCCATATATCCCAACGTTGCTCCCATGTGGGCCAAGAGCGGACCCCATACCGTACAGCATCGCTCCCGGCGCCAGGCCCACCAGCTCCCTGCCAGCAGGATCCCCGTGAACGCGACCGCTCTCGCACCGGTCGATGGAAACAACGCCTGCAAGGTCACGAGGTGATAACTCGCATACCCCGACGTCGCAATTCCCAGTGCCAGGGCGCGGGGTCGAACATGAGCCAATCTTCCATGCACCCAGCCGCGCCAGAACAACTCTTCAGCCGGCCCATTGAGCATCAGCATGACGGCGAACACGAAAGAGGAGCCGGCCGGTTCGACGCCCCACGCCGCCAAGGCCTGGGCGACACGCCCTGGCTCCAGCAATGCGGAGCCCGACCACGAGAATACGATCACCGTGCCGATCGCCATCGCGAGTCCCGTCGCCGCACCTTCGACCAGGACGGCGCGGGACGGTCTGGCGAGCCCGAGCAGGCCGAGATGCTCGCGCCAACCGTAACGACGAATCTTCGAGTGGATGAAAGGAACGACCAGACACAGCAGCAGATGATAGACCAGAAAGGTGACGCGCAGATCGGACAACGTCAGCACGACCGACAGGGGCGCCGCGATCAGCAGCAGCAGTGTCAGCGCCACCTCAGACCTTCGCCGCGACGACCACGCCCACCCAGCACGCTGCGATCCCCAGCCCCACCGAAAGCGCCACGTTCAATCCCGCCCGTGAGAGATCTCCCTCGCGCAGCAACACGAGCGTCTCGTAACCGAAGGTCGAAAACGTCGTGAACGCCCCGAGGAACCCCACCAGCACTGCCGTCCGCGTGGTCGGGCTGAGGGTCAACCGTTCCAGACCCAGAGTGGCGAGCAGTCCCAGAAGAAAACACCCGACGAGATTGACAACCAGGGTGCCCCCCGGGAATCCGGTCGGAAACCAACGCTGCGCCGTTCCCGTCAAGCCATAGCGCGCCAAGGCGCCCAGGGCGCCCGCCCCCGCGATGGCCAACAGCCGGATCACGCCTCGGCCTCCGCGGCCAGCGGCGGCGGCGCCGGGACACGGATCTGCAGGCACACGAAGAACCCGATCACCGCGATCCCCCCTGCCAGAAGGAAGACATATTGATGCCCGTAATTCTCCCACAGCCAGCCCGAAAGGATGGGCAGACTCATGGCCACCACGTGGTCGACGGTGATGCCCACGCTGATCGTCGGGGTGATGTCCGAAGGGTCGTCGGCGATCTTCTTGAGATAGGTGGTCCGGGCAATGCGCAGGGCGAACAGCACGCTGTCGAGGATGTAGGCGCCATAGAGGATCCGTACGTCGGTGACGAACGCATACATCAGGCAGATGACCAGCAGCATGACCTCGTCGACGGCCAGCACGATGCGTTCGCCCACCCAGTCGATCACGTCGCCCAGCAGCGGCCTCACCAGCACGCCCAGAGCCGCGGCGATGAAGTAGAGCAGGGCGATGGTCGTGACCGGTACCCCGTGCAGACTGACGAGCACCCAGCCGCCGAAGGCCAGGAAGATCTGCTTGCGCACGCCGAACAAGGCGCTGATGGCGTAGAAAATGCCGTACTTCTTCTTGATGACCAGGCGGCGGGAGCGGGCCACCGTCTCCGCGACCTTCAGGTGCATATAGTGCCAACCGGCGGCCAGGGCGCAGACGGCGGCCAGCCCGTAGAACAGATCGAAGCGGTCGCCCCAGACCTTCGCCAGGCCCCACACGCCGGCCACGCCCAGGATGGTGCCGAAGTTGCGGGCGCCGCCCAGCTGACCCAGACGCCGGCCCTCGTTGCCCCGCTTGGCGAGGGTCAGGCCGATGGGCCCCTCCACCGCGAAGATGATGTGGTCGCCCATGCTCCACACGACGATGAACACGATCAGCAGCGCCGTATCGCGGGCCACGATGCCGAGCCCCAAGGCGCCCAGGCTCGTCAGCAGCATGGCGAGGGCGGCCATGCGCGCCTCACGCATGAACGAGAGCAGCAGGGCCGATACGCCGATGATCAAAAACCCCGGCAACTCGCGCGGAAACTCCAGCCAGCCGCGGGCGGAAGCGTCGAGAGCGTGGACATCGCTGAGGTAGTTGTTCAGGGTCGACATGAAGATGCCGCTGGCCGCCCCGAAGAACAGGGTGGCCAGAAGCATGTGGCGGAAGTCGGGACCGATGCGACTCCAGTCGCTGCGTGAAGGGAGTTTGATCACGATCGTGTTCCGTAGTTGGGAGCTTCCTTGGTGATGTGCACATCGTGAGGATGGCTCTCGCGCAGTCCCGCGCCGGTGATGCGCACGAAGCGCGCCCGCTCCTGCAGATCCGCGATGGTCGGCGTGCCGCAGTAGCCCATGCCGCTGCGCAGGCCGCCGACGATCTGGTAGAGGATGTCGCGAAGCTGACCCTTGTAGGGCACGCGGCCCTCGATGCCCTCGGGCACGAGCTTCTCGGCGTCCATCACGTCGTCCTGGAAGTAACGGTCCTTGGAGCCCTGAGCCATGGCCGACACCGACCCCATGCCGCGGTAGCTCTTGTAGACGCGCCCCTCGAAGAGGATCTTTTCGCCCGGCGCCTCCTCGGTGCCGGCGAAGAGCGAGCCCATCATCACCGTGTCGGCCCCCACGGCGAGGGCCTTCACCACGTCGCCCGAGTACTTGATGCCGCCGTCGGACACGACCGGCACTCCTGCCGCCCTGGCCACCCCGGCCACCTCCATGACCGCCGTGATCTGGGGCACGCCGATGCCCGCCACGATGCGCGTAGTGCAGATCGAACCCGGCCCGATGCCCACCTTCAAGGCGTCGGCGCCGGCCGCAATGAGCGCCGCGGCCGCGTCGGCGGTGGCGATGTTTCCGGCCATGACCTGCTGATCGGGCCAGGCCTCCTTCACGCGCCGCACCATGTCGATGACGTTCTTGGAATGTCCGTGAGCCGTGTCGACCACCAACAGATCCACACCCGAACCCACGAGAGCCTGGGCGCGCTCCATGCTGCCCGCCCCCACGCCGATGGCCGCGCCGCAGATCAGGCGGCCCTTGTCGTCCTTGCTGGCGTTGGGATAGTCGATGCGCTTCTGGATGTCCTTGACCGTGATCAGACCGCAGAGGTCGCCGGCGGCGTCGACCACCAGCAGCTTCTCGATGCGGTGCTCGTGAAGCTTCACGGCGGCTTCGTCGAGGGTCGTGCCCACCGGCACGGTGATCAGGTTCTCGCTGGTCATGACCTCGCGCACCAGCCGCGAGGTGTCCTTCACGAACCGCAGATCGCGGTTGGTCAGGATGCCCACCAGCTTGCGGCCTTCGGTGATCGGCACGCCGCTGATGCGGTACTCGGACATGAGCGCGAGGGCCACGCTGATGGGCTTGTCGGGCCCCATGGTGATGGGGTCGGTGATCATGCCCGACTCGCTGCGCTTCACGCGCAGCACGTGTTCGGCCTGCACCTTGGGCGTGAGGTTCTTGTGGATCACGCCGAGGCCGCCCTGGCGGGCCATGGACATGGCCATGTCCGCCTCGGTGACGGTGTCCATGGCTGCCGACAGCAGCGGCACGTTCAGCTCGATGCCGCGGCTCAGCTTCGTGCGCACGTCGATCTGGTCGGGCGTGACCTCGGAGTGGTTGGGCACCAGCAGGATGTCGTCGAAGGTCAACGCCTCGGGGAATCGTTCGGACATGGTCGCTCCTCGTCTCTCACGTCTCGGGTCATCGTCTCACATTGGAAAAAGGCCCCGGCTTTCGCCGGGGCCGACGCCCGCCGGGTCAGGGTTTGAGCACCCCGATGAAGGGCAGGTTCCTGTACTTCTCGTCGTAGTCCAGCCCGTAGCCGATGACGAACTCGTCGGGGATCTCGAAGCCCCGGTAATCCACCGGCACGTCCTTGATGCGCCGCGTCGACTTGTCGAGCAGAGTACACACTCGCACGCTGCGGGGGTTGCGGGTCTTGAGCACGTCGAGCAGGTGGTTGAGGGTCAGGCCGGTGTCGACGATGTCCTCGACGATCAGCACGTCGCGGTTGGTGATGTTGGCCTTCAGGTCCTTCTCGATCTTCACCACCCCGGTGCTTTCGGTGCCGCCGTGGTAGCTGCTGATGGCCATGAAGTCCACCTCGTGGTGAACCGAGATGCTCCGCGTCAGGTCGGCCAGAAATACGAACGCGCCCTTGAGGATGTTGACCAAGATGGGCTTGCGGTCCACATAGTCTCGGCTGATCTCGGCGCCGAGCTGCTGGACGCGGCGGTCGATCTGCTCGGAGCTGATCAGGATGTGGTCGATCAGCGGGTCCTTGGTCATGATGTCCTGGTCGTCGTAGGTCACGGGTCTGCCTTCCTTCGGCGCGCTCAGGCTTCGAGGCCCTGCCGCTCGCGGATGATGCCGTGGATCTTGGCGGCGATCATGTCGATGGCCACGGCGTTGTGTCCCCCTTCGGGGATGATCAGATGGGCGTACTTCTTCGACGGGTTGACGAACTGCTGATGCATAGGCCGTACGACCTTGCGGTACTGCTGGATGACCGACTCGAGGGTGCGACCGCGGTCGCGGATGTCGCGGCGCAGACGCCGGATGAACCGCTCGTCGGCGTCGACGCCCACATAGAGGCGGATGTCCATCAGTTCGCGCAGTGGGGCCGACTCGAGCACCAGAATGCCCTCGACGAAGATGATGTCCGCCGGCTCCACCCGCCGCGTGCGCTCGGTGCGGGCGTGGGTGGCGTAGTCGTAGATGGG
>CALEMW010000206.1 GCA_937910695.1 uncultured bacterium | reverse complement strand
CGGATCGTTCGCGCACCGGCAGCCATCGCCGGCGGTCTCGCCATGGAAAGCAGCGAAGGTATTTCAACGTCTCAGGTCATCATGCCTGTTGATGGAGATATCTGGCCCGGCGCCTGGTCGGACGGGGGCGGCGCGAGTTTCTACAAGGGCTACCGTCTGCTCAGCTACACTCTTTTCCCCGTGAGGGCCGTGCGCTCTGATCAGGGAACTTGGGACGAAATCGAAGTCCTCGAACAGTACGAGGTCCGCATTCTGCCTTCTCCGAACAGCGCCGATGACGACCACGCCCGTCGCGTGCGGCTTGTTCCCGGCGAACGCGAATCGATCTCCGGTCTTCTCGAGAGACTCGTGATCAACCCCGCTGCCGTGACGGGTTATGCCCGCGAGGACGGAGAAGAGCATGCCGAATTCACCTCCGGGTTCTCACCGTCGAAGACTCCCAGTCTTGGTGGAAGTCCCGTGTCGTACCTGATCATCACCTCCGACGCCATGGCCGCCGAATTCCAAACTCTCGCCGATCATCGCACGGCGACCGGACTCCCTGCCGTCGTGCGAACTGTGGAGTGGATCGAGAGCAATTATCGCAACGGTGCCGACATCCAGGAAACCATCCGCGGCTTCATCCGCGAAGCCTATGAACGCTGGGGTGTGCAGTACGTCCTGCTCGGTGCCGATACGGCCGACATTCCGGCACGCTACGCCTACAGCACGTTCTATCCGCCCGGAGGCCATACCGAGATTCCTGCGGACATCTACTACGCGTGCATCGACGGCAACTGGAACGAGGACGGCGATGACCGGTACGGCGAGCCCGGCGTGTCTCCGACGAACCTCGTGGACAACTGCGACATGGCTGCAGAGGTCGTTCTCGGCCGGGCGCCGGTCAACACGCCTGCCGAAGCGGCGAACTTCGTCACCAAGGTCGTCAACTACGAGAAGGCGCCCGCCGGGGCCGCCTGGACCAACGGCACGTCGTTGCTTTCCGAGGTTTTGTTCTGGACCGAGGGAGGCGATGTGTCCCTCGACGGTTCGATCTTTTCGGAGAGCCTGTACAACGATCTGTTCATTCCATACACATCCATGACCGTATCCCGTCTCTACGAGAATTGGGACGCCGTCGATGAATTCAGCGCACCTCTCTATCCGGGGGCTGTGCCTCTGAACCGTCAGGCGGCCATCGACACAATGAACTCGGGCAACTACGGGATCGTCGATCAGATAGGACACGGCTTCTTCTTCAACATGTCCTTGGGCGATGCGAACTTCACGGTGAGCGATGCCGACAACCTGAACAACGGAGCCGACCGGCCGTTCCTGCTCTACGCCCTCAACTGTGCGTCCGCCGCCTTCGACTATAGCTGCCTGATGGAGCGCTTCGTCCAGAACGACCATGGCGGTTCGGTGGCTTCCATCGGTGCTTCCCGTGCAGCGTTCCCCTACACTTCCAATGATTTCCAGTATGAGTTCTTCCGCCTCTTGCTCGAGGACGATGTGACCCGCCTGGGTGACCTGATGGACCTGAGCCGTCTGCCCTGGCTGGCCCTGGCCTACTCCAACAGTTTCACCCGTTGGACCTACTTCAACTACACGATGCTCGGCGACCCCGGTCTGCGCATGTGGACGGGCAGTCCCACAGCACTCGATCTCGCGATGCCCGCTTCCGTGGGCAGCGGCGAGCAGTCCTTCGCCGTGACGGCCACTTCAGGCGGTTCACCCGTCGCCGGCGTCGAAGTGACGGTGTCCTCTACGGACCTTTATGCCATGGGTGTCACCGACGGAGCCGGTATGGTGACGCTGCCGCTGACCATCAGCGACTCAGCCGCCCTGGTCGTGACCGCCAATGGTCTTAACGTCGAATGGACGAGCGAAACGGTTCCGGTCGTCCTTGGATCGACCTACCTGGCCCTGTCCCAGATGACGGTCACCGACGACGGAACCCTGGGATCGAGCGGAAACGGCAACGGCGTCATGGAAGCGGGAGAAACCGTCGCCCTGAGAGCGACCTTCACCGACAACGGCGGCTCCGGCACCGGTGCCTCGACCGTTACCCTTGCCAACTCGAACTTCGGTGTGACCATCGTCTCCGGATCCTCCCCGTTGCCGGTGGTATCGCCCGGCGGCCAAGCTCAGACGTCGAGCCCCTTCCTTGTCGACCTTGATGCGACCATCGCCGACGGCACGGCCCTCGATTTCGGTTTGAGCGTCACGAACGGAGGACCGGTCTGGACAAGCGACTGGGCCACCGAGGCCGCAGCCCCCGAGGTGGAGGCCGTGGCTATGGACTGGTTCGACACCTTCTACGGCGACTCTGACGGCGTGCTCGACAGCGGTGAACGCGAAGTCGTGCTCTTGACGCTTAAGAATTACGGCGCCGGACGCGCCGACCAGCTCACGGGATATCTGCGTAGCAACAGCCCCAACGTGATTCTCCAGGACACTGTGGTGACCTATGCCGCACTCGATCTCTTGGAAACGACCAACGGCACCGGTCTGTTCTCCTTGACCGTGGTGGATGCTGGACTGCCGTATTCGGCTTGGGTGTTGTTCCGCGACAACTACGGGCGTGAATTCCGTCATGATTTCCAGCTGGGGGTTCCAGCTGCGCCCGCTGGTCTGGTGGCCAATTCGGCTCTCGGACCGGACATCATCGCCCTTTCGTGGTCACCCGTCGTCGGCGGTGCGAACTGGGGCTACAACGTGTATCGCAGCATGAGCTCAGGCGGGCCGTTCACCCGAGTGAATGCCGACCTCGTGACCATGACGTCCTACTTCAGAGACGCCGGCCTCGATGCATTGACCCGCTACTACTACAAGGTGGCTTCGGTGGACACCTCGCTGGTCGAGAGCGTCGTGTCGACGTTCATCTCCCAGAGTACGGCGCCGCCCGAACTTACGAACTTCCCGCTTCCCTTCGAAACGGAAACCAGTGGTCACTGCGCCGTGGGCGATGTCACGGGCGATGGCCACCTCGAGATCGTCTTGGGCGCTGACGAGATCTATGTCTGGCGCGACGACGGCAGCGAGCTCTTCGACGGCGACGGCGACGCCCAGACCCTCGGACCGATCACGAATGTGAACGGGACCTTCGGACCGGCCGGCATCACCTTGGCCGATCTCGACGGCCTGCCCGGTCTCGAGATTATCGCCATGGAGAA
>CALEMW010000205.1 GCA_937910695.1 uncultured bacterium | reverse complement strand
GGGCGGTCCATGTGTTATGTTCGCCCGCGTCCCGGCTCGCCGAGCCCCCGTTCACCCTTGTAGGAGGTCGTCCTCGTGGCCCCCGTGACCAACGAGGTCTTCGAGCAGCAGATCCGCCAGGGCATCCCCCAGCGCATTCCCGACATGCCCCCCTGCGACCCGGCGGTCAGCCGCGCCCCTCGTCGTCCGATGCTGCTGGACGACTCGGAGAAGCGCCTGGCCCTGCGCAACGCCCTGCGCTACTTCCCCGCCGCCTGGCACGCCGAGCTGGCGCCGGAATTCGCCGCCGAGCTGGCGACGTACGGCCGCATCTACATGCACCGCTTCCGGCCGACCTACGCGATGAAGGCCCGCTCGCTGGACGAGTACCCCACCCGGTGCGTCCAGGCCGCCGCGATCATCCACATGATCCACAACAACCTCGACCCGGCCATCGCCCAGCACCCCTACGAGCTGGTGACCTACGGTGGCAACGGCGCCGTCTTCGGGAACTGGGCCCAGTATCTGCTCGCGATGCAGTACCTGTGCGTCATGACCGAGGAGCAGACCCTGGTGATGTATTCGGGGCACCCGATGGGGCTGTTCCCGTCCCATCCCGACGCGCCGCGGGTGATCGTGACCAACGGCATGGTCATCCCCAACTACTCCTCCCCCGACGACTACACCAAGCTCGCCGCCCTGGGCGTGACGAGCTACGGGCAGATGACCGCCGGCAGCTACATGTACATCGGCCCCCAGGGCATCGTCCACGGCACCGCCATCACGGTGATGAACGCCGGGCGGCTGTACCTCGGCTCGTCGGACCTCGCGGGCAAGGTCTTCGTGACCGCCGGCCTCGGCGGCATGAGCGGCGCCCAGGCCAAGGCCGCGGTCATCGCCGGCGCGGTGTGCGTGGTGGCTGAGATCAACCCCGAGGCGGCGGCCAAGCGCCACGCCCAGGGCTGGGTCGACGAACTCTCCGACGATCTCGACCAAGTGATCCGACGGATGGAAACTGCCCGGAAATCGCAGGAGGCGGTGTCGATCGCCTATCAGGGCAACGTCGTGGACCTGCTCGAGCGCTTCGTCGAGGACGAGGTCGACGTGGAGCTGGGCAGCGACCAGACCAGCCTGCACATCCCGTTCACCGGAGGCTACTACCCCGCCGGGCTCACCCTCGAGGAGTCCAACGCCCTGATGGCCGACGACACCGCCGCCTTCAAGGCCGAGGTCCAGGAATCGCTGCGCCGCCACGTGGCCGCCGTCAACACGCTCTGCGAACGCGGCATGACCTTCTGGGACTACGGCAACGCGTTTTTGCTCGAGGCCGGGCGCGCCGGGGCCGACGTCTTCGACGACGACGGCTCGTTCCGCTACCCCTCGTACGTCGAGGATATCATGGGCCCCATGTGTTTCGACTTCGGCTTCGGGCCCTTCCGCTGGGTGTGCTGCAGCGCCGTTCCCGCCGACCTCGCAACGAGCGACGCCCTCGCCGCCGACGTGATCCGCGAACTCGCCGCCGACGCGCCGCCCGAGACCCGGCAGCAGTACCTCGACAACCTGCACTGGATCTCCGAAGCCCAGAAGAACAAGCTCGTGGTCGGTTCCCAGGCCCGTATCCTCTACAGCGACGAACAGGGTCGCCGCCGCATCGCCCAGGCCTTCAACGACGCCGTCGCCGACGGGCGGCTGTCGGCCCCGGTGGTCATCGGCCGCGACCACCACGACGTGTCGGGCACCGACTCGCCCTACCGCGAAACCGCCAACATCCGCGACGGCTCGATGTGGACCGCCGACATGGCCGTACAGAACTTCGCCGGCGACGCCTGCCGCGGCGCCACCTGGATCTCTCTTCACAACGGCGGCGGCGTGGGCTGGGGCGAAGTGATCAACGGCGGCTTCGGCATGGTCCTCGACGGCTCCGCCGACGCTTCGCGCCGTCTGAACCTGATGCTCCACTGGGACGTGAACAACGGCATCGCCCGCCGCGCCTGGGCCCGCAACGAGGGGGCCGAGTTCGCCATCGCCCGGGCCATGGAGCGCGAGCCGCTGCTGACCGTGACGATGCCCGCCCATGCCGACGACGATCTGCTGGACGACTCCATCAGCCGAGCCTTCGCAACCCCTCATCCGGAGACGGACGCATGAAACCCGAAGCCGAAAAACTGAGCCGCCCGTCCGTCCCTGAACTCGACGCCCTGCTGGGCCAGGCTCTCCCCGTGCTCGACGACGGCTTCGTGCGCCTGGTCGACTACATGGGCAACGATCAGTCCATCGTGCAGGCCGCCCGCGTGTCCTACGGCGACGGCACCAAGAAGGTGAGCCAGGACCGCGGCCTGATCCGCTACCTGCTGCGGCACCGCCATACCACGCCGTTCGAGATGTGCGAGATCAAGCTCCACGTGCGGGTGCCCATGGACGCCTGGCGGCAATGGATCCGACACCGGACGGCCTCGGTCAACGAGGTGAGCTCGCGCTATTCCATCGTCTCCGACTCCGCCCAGACCACCGGCCCCGGCCAGTGGCGCATGCAGTCGAGCGACAACAAGCAGGGCAGCTCGGGCTTCTTCGACGAGGAGACCGGCGCAGCGTTCACCGCAAGTGAACGCGATGTCCAGGCCATGGCGCGCAAGGTCTACGAGGAGAAGGTCGAACTGGGAGTAGCCCGCGAGCAGGCCCGTAAGGACCTCCCCCTGTGCACCTACACGGAGGCCTACTGGAAGATCAACCTCCACAACCTGCTGCACTTCCTCGCCCTGCGCATGGACCCCCATGCCCAGAAGGAGATCCGCGACTTCGCCACGACCATCGGCGAACGGATCGTCTCGCGGTGGGTGCCGCTGACCTGGGAGGCGTTCCTGGACTACCGGATGGGTGCGACTTCGCTGACGCGCATTGAAGGCGAGATCCTGGCCGCCCTGGGCGCCGGAAGCACCGCCGACGCGGTGGCCGTGGCCGAGCAGGCCGGCTGGCTTGTGGCCGACGGTCAAGGCGGCTGGAAACGGAACCGGGAGCGGGAGGAGTGCGAGGGGAAGCTCGCGGGCTTCCACATCACGGCTCCCTGGCTGGATCGTTAGCGGTCCGGCAGCGTTCGCGGACCACGTGAATTACACGTAACACATTGTCGTATATCGTGTTGACGGATCGCCCCATGCAACACACTGGACCGATGTCCTCAGGGATCGTCATCCCCACTCACTCCACCATCACGACCCTCTCGACGGCCACCACATCGCCCGCCTCCAGCCTCAACAGATAGACGCCGCCGGCAGCCCGTCGGCCTGCGGCATCGAATCCGTCCCAGACGGCTTCGTGGGCCCCCGCCGTGTACGGGGCCTCTTCGATCAGCGTCCGCACGGCCCGCCCCCTCACATCCAGCACCCACAGCGACACCCTCGCCGATCCGCGCAGCTCGAAGGTGATCGTCGTGCGCGGGTTGAACGGATTGGGCGCGGCGCGGAGCCCGGCCACGATCGGAACCTGCGGGGCCGGCTCGTCGGCGACTCCCGTGGGTGTCGCTGCAGCTCCGAACACCGTGCGGTACCCGAACACGCCGTCGCCAACGACTTCCAGCTCCTCGGTCAGCGCCAAATCGCGTCGATCGTATCCGCTGTGCAGCGGCGACTCCACGAATCCAGCCCCGTCGGCCAGCACCGTCACGTTCACGCCGCCCGCGGCCAAACGGTACCAGTTCGACGTCGAGAGCGAGCCGCCGTCGTAGGTGCGCGACAGAACCGCCGGCCCCGTCTTCAGCAACCGTTGCAGATCAGGATTCAGCCCCGAGCGCAGGAAAAGCGCCCCCGGCACCTGCTCGATCACGGAGGTCGACAGCGTGTCCGTGCCGGTGGGCAACGCATGCGCCAGTTCCACCAACCCGTCGCCCGACATCGCCGTCAATCCGTGGCCGGCCGGGAACAGGACGAAAGCATCGTCGGCGTAGCTTCCGTTCATCACCTTGAAGCCGCTGCACCGTGTGGCGCGCTGGTCGCTGTACTCTTCCTCGCCGGGGGCGCTGGGATTCGCCAGCGGGTTGCCGAGCGACAGCACGGCGTCGCCGCGGGCATGGTCGTAACGCGCCGCCAGCAGGCAGCGGCCGCCGCGGTTGTGCCACAGGGTCCACACCAATCCGTTGCGCAGGATCACCTCGTTCTCGCCGTCGAGGTCGGTGTCCTGGAACCAGGAGCGCGTGGGCGACCAGGACGAGAGCGCACCGCTGCGCACCGAGTCGGCCCAGGCCGCGGCCAAGGCCAGCGACGCCGCATCGCGGGCGTGGTTGTGCAGGCGCAGGGCCCAGCCGCTGAGCCCGTCCCAGCTGGTGTCGGGGTAGAGCCAGTTGCCGAAGCCGTCGCTGTCGGCGTAGTCGGTGGCGTCTTCCTCGTGCCAGGCGGTTTCGTAGATCATCGCGCTGAACGCGGCCTCGGCCAGGAACTTCAGCCCGCTTTCGGGCGAGGCGGCGATGGCCGTCCAGGTGTCGTGGAGCAGCGTGCCGGGCGTGTTGAGGTCGCCGAAGTGCGTGCCGGACGGCAGGCCGGGTCCGTCCGCCTCGGGCCCGACGCCGCGCACGCGGTAGTCGCCCTGCTCGCCGCTGATCACCGGCACCAGATCGTAGAAGCTCTGCTCATTGCCGGTCACGCCGCCCGCCGAGTCGTAGTACCAGTTGTGGTAGCTGTTCTCGACCGCGTGCTGGAGCCAGTGGTAGGTCATCACGTCGAGGTCGGTGCGGACGCCGTGGTCGACCACCCAAGTGCCGGGGGCGGCTCCGGCGCGGGTGGTCATGTCGGCCAGGGTGACCATCTCGATCCAAGGATGGTTGGCGATCCAGCGGATGGTCCTGTTGTACTGGATGGGGTTGTCGTTGGGCTCCATCTCACCCGACACGGCACCGAAGCTCTTGCCGGCGAGGGCCTCCCAGTCGTCGAACACGAGCACGAGCTGGGGTTCGTAGGCCGAAGCCTTGTTGATGAGGCTGCGCCGGGTATCCAGATGGAGACCGCCGTCCTGGACCCAGAATTTATAGCCGTCCTCGCGGTCGTTGATCATCCAGCAGAGCACGCCGTTGATGCGGTGGGCCTTGTGGCGGTAGGTCTGGTCGGGCCATTCGGACTCGCCGGGATAAAACCAGTGGTGCAGATGGGCGGCGGCGTCGAGGTAGGTGGCGTCGTAGCCGGCGGCGAGGATGTCGCCGAAGGTCAGCCCGGTCAGCGGCGACAGACCGGTGGGCAGCGAGCGGATCACGCGCTCGGGCACGTGCATCACCTTCAGTTCGGCGGGGTCGAGCCCGAACATCGCTTCGTGCAGGGTATCGGCCACCGCGAAGCTGGCCGCGTTGGCCGGTCCCTCGAAGTAGGGCATGATGTGTTCGGCGAAGACGCCGCCGATCAGGGCGCCCGGACGATCGTTCTGGTCGGCGTCGGCGAACAATCCGATTTCCGCCAGCAGCGCGGGACCGTCGGCAGGGTCGCTCGGTCCATACGGCGAGGCCGACCACTGCAGGGCGCTCAACAGCGTGCCGCTGGCGTGGATGTTCAGGGGCACGCCGAAGATCCGGTGGGTTTCGAGAGTGCGCACAAACCCGGTGCCGCCCGGAATGCCCGTGCTCGATTCGGGGTCGTGAACGTGCACCATGAGTTCGCTCGCCCGGTTCAGCGACTGGTTGCCGTGGGCGATCGATGCGTACTGTACGCGGCCGCCCTGATCGTCGCTGCGGACCGTACCGTTCAGCTCGCCGTCGGCGCAGCCGCGGTCGTCGTCGACGATGGCGTCGCACACATCGCTCGAGGCATCACCGGCAGAGCAGTTGGTTTCAGCGAAGTCCTTCGATGTCACGACCTGGAAGTGCAGGACCGACGAGCCGTCCCAGCCTGCGGCCGTCAACAGGCTGCGCGGTATGGTCATCTCCACAGCATCGAGCTCCGTATTCCAGTAACTGCCGCCGAAGAAGCCGTTCCAGCCGGTGCCGTACCCGCTGTCGTAGACGTTGTAGGTGGTACCGGCGATGTCGCCGTCTCCGTAGAGGGCCAGACAGATCTCCCAGGGGTTGCCCGTGCGCACGTCCAGAAAGTCGGGCAGCCAGACCGCTCCACCCAGAGCGCAGTCGATGACGATCGTGAGATTCAGGTTGCCCTGCCAACCCGCCTTCAAATCCAGCAGATCCACACGCATACGCACATCGTCGCCTTCGAAGCGCTGGTAGAAAGCCACGAGATCCCGGGCATCATCGTACCCATCGCCGACGACGTAGACATCGTCGGCGACGTCGAGGGCGCGCACGTCGGACCACATCCAGTCCTGGAACTCCTGGTACCAGGACCAGCCGGCAAGGTCGGTACCCAGGGACGGGCCCGGGCCGACCGTGATGGCGGCCAGCGCTGTACTGCCGATCAGACAAAAGAGCAGGGCTGATGCGTAGGGGCGCAACATGACGGTCTCCGCTGAATGGAAAAGGACTTCTCCTAACCTAGGAGAAGTAATCGATCTTGCAGCCGCCTCAGCCGTCCCAATAACGGTCGTATTGGGCGAGACGCTTTTTCACGAAGTCCGAGGCTTCGGCGGCGTCGGCAAAGCGGCGGATGGCCTTCATCTGCTCGTCCACACGCTCGACGGCCACGAGATGGCCGGCCATGCGGCCGATTCTGATTTTCCCGTGCGATCCCGTGTCGTGGGCCTTGGTCTGGAAAAAGCGGGGTTTGAAGCGTAACCAGGAACCTGCAGGAACGGGGGCCACGTCGTTGCGCTCGATGGTAGCGATCAATTCATCGTATCTCATGCCTGGTCCTTTCGATCCTAGTTCGTCATCACGACGATCCTCGACCGACAGTACACCAGAATGACGGATCCGGCAATTCGACCATCACCCAGACGACGAGGGCCGGACACGCCCCATGCACGTCCGGCCCCCTGCACAACACAATTGCCGATGACTACTGGAACAGGCCCTTGACCTGGCCCCAGCTCAAGTCCTCGTTGCTCACCACGGTACAGGCGTTGATCTGCGCGCAAACCGTGTACGGGAAGCCCGAGCTTACCTGCAGGGGAATCAGCAGGCCGGCGTCGGAGCCGCTGGCGTAGCCGGGGGTACCGTCGAACGAGACGGAACCGGGAACGTCGGTGATCGTGAATTCCTGAACATCCAGCGGGGACATCATGTAGCCTTGCCAGGTCGCCAGAACGACGGCGGGGGCGGCGGGCAGCGCCATCGGGGCGACGCCGATGCCAACCTGGAACTTGCTGGGATCCCCATCCACGTCCAGGCCCGCGGCCAAGACCCACGCCGGAGCGACGGCGGCGCCTGTCGACATGACGTTGGCTTCCCAGCCGGACACGCCGGCGGGGTCGCTCGGGTTGGTGATGATCAGATAGGCGGTGACCAGCTGGAAGGGCGCGGCCGTCACTGTGCAGATCGACGTCGCGGCCGTGTCGAAGTAGACACCCATGCCGTCGGGGTCGTTGTCGGTGTCGGCGAAAGCAGTGCCGACGAGCAGCAGTACGGACAGGGCGAGGAGCATGTTCAAGGTCTTCATGGGCGATCTCCTGAGTTCGACCAACGCTTGAGTGAGAGGCGTTGGTCACGAATCTGAAGGCAACATGGAACAGGAACGAAAGGTGTTCTTGTCCTAGATCGGTCGCAAAATCATAGCATAATGAACAGGGGGATAAACAATAATTATCACGATATGAACATATTTCTCACATATTCTCTACACTGATTGTGATATTCAATCTTCAGCCAGGGATTCCAGGGCTTCGGCAAGTCGGTCCCAAGAATATGTCTCGCGCTCCGCAGCTACTGCTCCGCCGAACGCCTCGGCATGGCCGCCGTCAAAAAAGCGGATCACCGCGTCGGCGATGGCGCTGGGATCTTCGGGTGGGACAAGGAAGCCGGTCCGGCCATCACGCACGACTTCCGGCAGTCCCCCCACGTCGGTCGAGATCACCGGTCGGTCGTATGCATAGGCCACCTGCACGATGCCGCTCTGAGTAGCACTCACATAAGGCAGTACCAAGACGTCGGCAGCGATCACGTGGTCTTCGACATCTTGGTCAGGGCAGTAGCCCTGCCTCCAGTCCAGAATGGACTCGCAGTCGGCGGCTTCGCGAGCCGCAATGTAGGGTGTGTCGTCGCCGTAGACATCGCCCACGACGACGACCCTCACGCCGTCGTCGCCGTAGTGTTCTCTCAACCTCGGCAGAGCACCGATCAGATGAGTCACACCTTTGTAGGGTTTGATGAACCCAAAGAACAGTGCGATGCGGGCTTCGGCGGGTAGACCCAGAGACTCGCGTGCCTCGGCCCGGGTCTTGCGCTGCCTTCCCGGTACGCCGAGGTCATAGACAGGATGCGGACAGTCGATCACGGCTGAGGGATCGACACCGGGCACCGTTGCGAACAGATCCCGCTTCACCTGATCACTCATGGCCACGAAGCCGTCGGCCTCTGCCAAGGCCCATCGCGTGAGGGCGCCGGCGAAAGGGTAGCGTTCATGGGCGACAACGTTGTCGAGAACATAAATCCAGCGCACACCAGCCTCACGGACGCGCCTCACGACGGTGCCGTAACCGGCGGCGAAATACGGGAGCCAATACTTGGCGATCACAGCGTCGGGCTGGAAGTCGAGCAGATCATCGGCGGTGCGCCCCCAACTCAGCGGGTCCCAGGGCACGAATCGGACGCTGTCCGGGGCGGGCATCCACGATGCTGTCTCACCGGTTTGGCTCGTGCCTGGAAAGAGAAAGCCCGGGTACTGACTGCGGAATCCGGCCCAATGGAGATCGTGACCACGGGCGCCGAGTATGCGGTGCATCATCGCCAGGTAGGTGACGATGCCGCCGTGGAACGGCGGCGCCGGACCGAGCAGCGCCAACCTCATCGCGCATCCACCCGGCGCAACACCGCATCGCGGACAGCTTCGGGCCGAAGAGTGTCCATGCAGGGCTTTGCCTCGCGACAACGGGGGGCGAAGAAACAGCTGCACGAAGTCTCTGGTGTGACGATCTCCCCGCGACCGTACAACTCGAATTCCGCAGGATTGAAGATGTTGTTGAACAGCACGAGTTCCTTGCCCAGACCGATGGCCAGATGCATGGCCATCGTCACGGCCGTGACCACAACGTCGCAAAGGTCCATCACACCTACGAATTCACCCAGAGGAAACGTGCCGTGATAGAGGGCGCCGGTGGCCTCGGACAGCCGTCGGTTGCGGCCGTCCTCTTCGGGCCCGCCGAGCAGCATGACCCCGAGTCCCTCCTTGCGGAGCAGTCCCACCAGAGCGGCCCAATGATCCTCCGGCCACAGCCTGCTGGTCCAACGACCTCCGCAACCCGTGTTGAGTCCGACCACGGCGCGTCCGGAGGCTGGCGCCACCGAAGCAGGCAAGGCCGGTCGATCGAGCACGTACTCTTCGCCCGCGAATTCATAGCCGCAGATTCCGAAAATCTCGGCGGGATAGCTCAACGAGTTTCTCTGATTCACGTCGTCGAACACGCCCGTGAGAATCTTTGCTTCGGCCGCCTCGCCGACAGCAGAGCAGAAACCATCGTCACCAAGCACAAACCCGAATTTCCGGTCAGCCAGGACCTCCGTGGCCAGGGCGCAGGCTTCGGGGTCCTTGTCCAGGTTGATGACCAGGTCGAAGGCCGTGTTGCGCGCCCAGAGCACGGAGGTGGCGTCAAAGCGGCGTCGATCCGGCACGGACATGGGCACGAGATCGGGGAATTCGGTGAGCCAGGTAAGCCGGTGCCGCGGATAGTCACGGCCGAGGGGGTGCAGCAGCGGCGTGGTGCGCACGACATCGCCGGCGGCGCCCAGCTTGATCAGCAGGATGCGTCCTTCGCGGCGCAGGTATTCGGGGCAATCGGCGCAGTGCAGGCCTCGTTCCTTGTGAGGAGTACACGGTACGTCACCGCGGTAATGAATGCAGTCGCGTCGCAGATCCATCTGCGCCTCCGTTTCGGTCATTGTTCCTGAGCCTCCAGGGCGGCGAGCTGGGCCGCGGCCTCCGCGTCGAGTTCGATGGGAAGCCCCAGGTCACGGGCCAGACGGAGCGCCTGCCGCGCCTGATGGGGATTGCCAAGGTCCCGCTGAAGCAGGCCCAGGGCATGAAGGCTCAAGGCCCTCTGGCGTGTGGAGCCGGCATGGTTCAGGGCCTGGTCGAGATGTTCCTGGGCCACAAACAGATCGTCTACCGCATGGGCCGCCACCCCGGCCCGACGATGGAGTTCGCTGAGCTCCCAGGCTGAGAGGTCTTCGTTCTTCCGTTCCAGGACGTCGTCCAGCAGGCGCCTGACTTCGGTCGTCTTGCCCTGATCGATCAGGCTGTCGGCATCGATCATCCAGGCGGGACGGTTCAGAACGGCAGCCAACTGATGCTCCAGCTCCACTCTCACATCCCGCAGATCTTCAGGAAGGGGAAGCGCTACGGCCTGGCTCAACAGGCCGGCCGCCCGTTCCGGTTCGCCGCGTTCTTTGGCGAGTCCCGCCAACAGCAGCAACGCCACACCTTCGTCCTCCCCCGATTTGATGGCGTCGTGGAGAAGGGATTCCGCATGTCGGGCATTGCCGGCTTCGAGGGCTTCGAGAGCTCGATTCACAAGATAACCAAAGGCTCGGCCGGCCTGTTCACTCGGCGGTGCCAGGAACTTCACGGTGAACATGCCACCCATGTTGATGTCGGCGCTGAGGGTCACCGCCACCCGCTGACCACGGCCCCAAGGCACACGAACCCGGTGTCTGGACTCACCGTTCTTCTGATAGAGCAGGCTCTGGTCGTTCAGCACCAGCACGTTCAGGTCGCAGGTGCGCAAATCACCGTCGACCTCGAGAATCCACGTCCGCACCGCGAGGTCGTCGAAATCAACGCGGAACTGGACCGACTCACCTGCTTCGAGGTTGTAGGTCTCGGTGCCGCGCGGCACCCACAGACTCTCCGACACGGTGGCACCTGCGGCCGCGGCGATCATCAGAAGAAACACCATCACAGAAAGCGTTCGAGACCGGATCACGGTTTTCTCCTTCGTCACCGGAGGTTCACGGTGTTATCTTGGCGCGTCGTGCGGACCATATCCGAAGCGTCCACCGAACACAAGCGAGGCCGGAGCCTCGAGAACGGCCAGGAGGCCCCCGATGTCCGAGATCATCCAGCTCACCCTCGGCCACTCTCCCGATCCCGACGACGCGTTCATGCACTACGCGTTGGCGAAGGACAAGATCGACACCGGGCCGTACCGGTTTGAGCATATTCTTCAGGACATCCAGACCTTGAACGAGCGGGCCACTCGCGGCGAACTCGACATTACCGCCATCAGCGTCCACGCCTATGCTTATGTGTCCGACAAGTATGCGCTGCTGCCCTCGGGTGCCAGCATGGGCGACCGCTACGGCCCGATGGTCGTGGCCCGCGAGGCCTGGGAACCCAAGGACCTCGACGGCAAGCGCATCGCCATCCCCGGCCTGATGACCAGCGCCTACCTGGAACTGCGCCTCGCGTTGAGCGAGATCGGCGCCGAATTCGAGCCCTTCGTCGTGCCCTTTGATGAGATCATCCAGCGCGTGAAATCCGGCGAATTCGACGCCGGTCTGATCATCCACGAGGGCCAGCTCACCTACGGCAAAGAGGGCCTGCATTCGGTGCTGGAACTGGGGATCTGGTGGGACGAACTGACCGGCGGCCTGCCCCTGCCCCTCGGCGCCAACACCATCCACAAGCGCCACGGCGAGGCCATGCCCCACATCGCCCGCATCCTCGAAGAGTCCATCCGCTACGGGCTGGACCACCGCGCCGAGGCCCTGAACTACGCCCTGGGCTGGGCCCGCGACATGGAAACCGATCTCGCCGACGAGTTCGTAGGCATGTACGTGAATCACTGGACGCTGGATTACGGCGAGAAGGGGCGGGCGGCCATCACCGAGCTGCTCGAGCGGGCCCATAAGGCTGGATTGATTCCGGCTGTACCGGGGTTGGAATTCATCAGTATCTGAGGATACCCAGGGCGGGGTCGAGACCCCGCCCTTTCCTTCGATCATCTCCCAGCAGCAGCATCGAGACTGACCCCCATAATTGAATTCCAACCAGAAGTGTGCGATGATTGATCAAATCATTCCATGTCGTCTCGCCCAGGAGATCTCCATGCGCCCCTTCATGTTCCTCTTGCTGTTGGGCATATTGTCGGCCGTCGCTATGCCCGCAGCCGCCCAAACCTACACCGTGGGCGACACCATCACGGTGATCCAGCGCCCCTTGATCAATATCCCGTCCATCGTGCGCCCCGGGGACATGCTGACTGTTTCCTGCGATGCCGACCCGCAGACGACCGGCTGGACCGCGGCCCTCGAACGCGACGGCTTGGTCGTGCCTCTGTCCATCGGCACCGCCGTCTACAGCCCCTCGACCCTCTGGTGGACCCTCAGCATCACGACCCCGGATGTGCCGGTCTTCGACCTCTACGACCTGCATGTCACCGCCGACTTCGGCCTCGACGACGTCACCAACCACTCGGTGAAGGTCGTACCCGAATTCCGCTCCCAGTTCGAAGTTGTGCACATCACCGACACCCACATCCCAACCTACCTCTACTACTACCAGTCAGGCGCCGACACCGACTCCACCACCTCGATGGCCCTGCGTGCGATCACCGAAGACATCAACATCATCAATCCCGAGTTCGTGCTGCTGACCGGAGATTTCATGAACGAGGGCGAACTCGAGGATTATCTCGACAAGAAATACTACTCGCGCTCGATGATGCATTTGAACGAATTCGAAATGCCCATCTACGTGACCGCCGGCAACCACGACATCGGCGGCTGGAACGATACTCCGCCCAGCGACGGCAAAGCCCGGCGCGACTGGTGGAAGTTCTACGGGTGGAAGCGCCTCGACAACCCTCCTCCCGGCGCACCCGCTTACACACAGGATTACAGCTTCGACTACCGGGACATCCACTTCGTGGGGCTCGAGGCCTACGACAACTATGATTCCTGGCGATTCAGCATCTACGGAGCAGAGAGCTTCACCAACATGCAAATGTCATGGCTCCAGGCCGACATCGCGGCCGCGAGCGGTTCCAGCCGCGTGGTCCTCTTCCACCACAACGATTTCCAGAACGAGCTCGACCTTTCGGGTCTGGGTGTGGATCTGGCCCTCTACGGACATGCCCACTCCGACATCGAAGACTCCAGCTATCCGATGAACGTGCGCACCGACAACGCCGGCGGCACCAACCGCCCGTTCCGGGTCGTGAAGTTCGACGGCTCGGCCATCTCGGCACGACCCACCTTGTCGGCCCAGAATCCAACCACTCTGGAAGTGGTTTACGCCCCCGGCAACGACGGTTCCGTACCGGAAGTCACCGCCCAGGTCTTCAACGGCCATCCCGTGTCGTTCCCCCATGGCCTGTTGCGAGTCAGCATGCCCGGCGGCGCCAGGGGCTACACCGCCTCAGGCGGCGTTTTGACCCAGGTGAACGACACTGGTGACCACGCCGTGTGCTATGTCGAGGTGAACATTCCTGCCAATGGTTACGTGTTCGTGACCGTGAACGCCGACACCTCGACCGCCACCTCGACACCCGTGACACCCGCCACGCGCCTGCTGGGCGCCGCGCCGAATCCGTTCAATCCCCGTACCGAGATCGCCTTCGAACTCGCCACCGCAGGACACTGCCGGGTCACGGTGTTCGACGTGCGCGGCCACGAACTCGACGTCCTGATCGACGAACAGCGCAGCACCGGCCGTCATACCATCGCCTGGAACGGCTGCGACGCCGCAGGACGCGCCCAGCCCTCGGGAACATACTTCGTGGGTCTGCGTGCCGGCTCGTATGTCGAAACCCGCAAGGTCGTGCTGGCGCGCTGACCTCCAACCCCAGCAGTCTTAGCCAAGACCGCGGTGCGTTCCTCTGAACGCGCCGCGGCTTTTCTCCGGGCTTGTTCAATGCTATGGTCCGGTCGCAAACCCCAGCTCACCGGAGGCCACCATGACCCTGCGCACGATCCTCGCCGCCGCGGCCCTGCTCGCCGCCCTGACCAGCTGCCAATCGCAGCCGCCCAACGCCGACGTCGACGCCTTCCTGACCGATTACAACATTCTCTACCAAGAACTTTGGAACAAGGCGGAAGGCTCCCGTTGGGACGCGGGCGTCGACATCGGCGATGCCACCGGCAACGCCCAGATCGCAGCCGAGGAGGAATTCGCCGCCAGGTTGGGTTCCGCCGAACTCATCGACGGCGCTCAGACCTTCCTCGAACGCGAGGATCTCACGTACATGCAACGCAAGCAGCTGCAGTACGTCCTGCAGAATGCCGCCAAGTTCCCCGGCACGATTCCCGAAACGACCACGGCCTTGATCCAGGCCGGCGCAGTCCAGACCGCGCAGCTCTACAGCTACGAGTTCAGCGTGGACGGCAGCTCGGTCTCGTCCAACGACATCACCGAGGTGTTGGCGACGAGCCGCGATCTGGATGAACGACTCGCTTACTGGGAGTCGGCCAAGGCCATCGGCCCGGGTCTCAAGGACGGCCTGGTCACCCTGCGCGATCTGCGCAACGAAGCGGCGGCGAGTCTGGGGCATCCCTCGTTCTTCGCCCTGGAAGTCGGCGAGTACGGCATGACCACCGGCGAGATGATGATCCTGATGGCCGAGCTGATCCAGGGCATGCAGCCTTTGTACGAACAGCTGCACTGCTGGACCAAGCACCAGCTCGCCGCCCGTTACGGCGCTCCGGTGCCGCGCCGGATCCCCGCCCACTGGATCGGCAACAAGTGGGCCCAGGCCTGGCCCGGCCTGGTCGAGGGCGTGGACCTGGACGCCTTGGTGGCCGACAAGGATCCCGTTTGGCTGCTCAAGCAGGCCGAGCGATACTACGTGAGCATGGGCTTCGAGCCGCTGCCCGCCTCGTTCTGGCAGGCGAGCGACCTCTATGCACTGCCCGCCGACGCCGTCCGCAAGAAGAACACCCATGCGAGCGCCTGGCACATCGACCTGGACCGCGACGTGCGCTGCCTGATGAGCGTGGCCCCCACCTTCGACTGGCTCCAG
Source organism: uncultured bacterium (assembly GCA_937910695.1). Classification (GTDB taxonomy): domain Bacteria; phylum Krumholzibacteriota; class Krumholzibacteriia; order LZORAL124-64-63; family LZORAL124-64-63; genus CALEMW01. Next base: position 6,578 of record CALEMW010000205.1, on the reverse strand, counting down.
ACGACCCATCACGAACTCGGCCACATCTATTACTACCTGGCCTACGCCAACGACGAAGTGCCTTTCGTGCTGCGCACCGGCGCCAACCGCGCCTTCCACGAGGGTGTCGGCACGCTCATCGAACTCGTCTCGAGCCAGGCCTCGTACCTGAAGGCCATCGACCTGCTCGACGCCGACCAAGACATCGACCAGATCCAGTGGATGCTCAACCAGGCCCTGACCGGCCCGGTGACCTTCCTGCCTTTCGGCTGCGGCACCATGACCCACTGGGAGCACGACTTCTACGTGGAGCCTCTGGACCGGAATGAGATGAACGCCCGCTGGTGGGAGTACGCCGCCCGCTTCCAAGGCATCGAACCACCGACCCCCCGCAGCGAGGAATGGTGCGACCCCGCCACCAAGACCCACATCAGCGACGACCCCGCCCAGTATTACGATTACGCTCTGAGCAGCGTGATCCTCTACCAGCTTCACGACTACATCTGCCGCGAGATCCTCCACGAGGCGCCCCAGACGGCCACCTACTGGGAAAAGCCCGCCGTGGGCGCCTACCTCGAGACGATCCTCCGCCCCGGCGCCACCAAGGATTGGCGTGAGCTCATGCGCGAGGCGACCGGTGAGGATCTTTCGTCGCGGGCGATGCTCGCCTATTACGAACCGTTGCTCGAGTGGCTGAAGGTTCAGAACGCAGGACGGGACGTCAGTTTCGACTGATCTCCCTACCGGCCCCGAAAGACACGGACACCCCCTCCGCCTTGCTCAGCCCTTCGGGAATGTCGCTAGGCGGAGGGGGTGTCCGTGTCTCTCGGGGCCTACATCGTGCTGTAAGATGGGGCAATTGATGATCATTCGGAGATTGTCATGATTTGGGTTGCGGATCCTTGGAGAGGGCTTACATTTGCATACTAGTGCATGCATGCAATCGAGGAGCTGACTATGTCGAACCGAAAAGAATGCTGTCGTTCGCTCTCCCAATGGCTCGCGCCGGATACCTTCAAGGCCCTGGCCGAGCCCTCACGTGCTGCTTTGCTGATCCACATGGCAGGAAACGACGGGCCCCATACAGTCAGTTCACTGGCGACCCATCTGCCGGTGGACATGTCGGTGGTGTCGCGCCATCTGCGCGTTCTGCGCGAGGTCGGCGTCATCAAGGCGGAGAAACACGGCAAAGAAGTTCGACTCCATCTGGACTGCGGTGATTTGATCCGCATGCTCAGGAACCTGGCGGACGCCCTGGAGAGCTGCTGCCCTCCCGACGTCTGTTCTGTGAAGGAGACATCATGAACAACGACAAGAAGCTGCGACCCGAACAGCCCGAGGCGTTGCGTCAAGCCGTGTCCGACGGCTATGCCCGCGTGGCCAACAACGACAGCGGCTGCTGTGCAACATCGTGCTGCGCCGGTACCCAGCCCAAGACCCTCAGCCTCGAACTCGGTTACGAGGCCTCCGAGCTGGACGCTCTGCCCGAGGGTGCCGATCTGGGTCTAGGTTGCGGCGCTCCGGTCGTCGCCGCCGCATTGAAACCCGGCGAAACGGTTCTCGATCTCGGCTCCGGCGCCGGCATCGACGCGTTTCTGGCCGCCCGCGCCGTCGGCCCCGAGGGCCTGGTCATCGGGGTCGATATGACCGCGGCCATGCTTGAGAAGGCCCGCGCTAACGCCGTTGAAGCGGAATTCACGAACGTGGAGTTTCGCCGGGGTCTGATCGAGGAACTGCCGGTCGACGATGCTTCGGTAGACGTCATCCTCTCCAACTGCGTCATCAATCTCTCCCCCGAGAAGGAGCGGGTGTTCCGCGAAGCGCACCGCGTGCTCAAACCGGGCGGACGGATGGTGTTCTCGGATATTGTGCTGGAAGCGCCCCTCCCGGCCTCCATCGCCGGCCACATCGATGCAACGGTGGGCTGTGTCGGCAATGCCTCGTTGCGGGAAGATTACCTGCGGACAGCCCGGGAGGCGGGTTTCACCAAAGTGGAGATCCTGACCGAAACGAACTACGGGACGAAGGCCGCCGCCTTCGCCCCGATGATCGACTCCCTGGCCAGGGACACCGGCATTCCCCTCGAGGAGATTGCCGCCCAGCTGGGAAAGGTCACGTCGCTGACCCTGCGCTTGACACGATGAGAGATCAACCCGTGACCGTCACACCAGTGGCGTAGTCGAGGGTCGAACCGTTCATCGAGTGCGGGATCATGTAGACGGCGAACACGATCAATGCGGCGACGATGGCAATGGCGCGCGCACCCTTCCCTTCCCCGCGACGCCACGCCGCCCAAACCCAGGCGAGGACCGCGACGGCCAGCTTGTTGTCCGTCAGGTCCTCGCCGAAGGGCCAGCCGGTCCAGTAGGCCCCGAAGGCATACTTCTGGACGATGGGACCGAGGATCAACCCGCCCAGCACCAGGAGCACCAAGGTCATCAGCGCCTGGCGGTCGCGGCCGGGACCGCCGGCGAGAGCCTCCATGCCGGTGCGGTTGGACCAGAGCATGGCGAAGAACATAAAGAAGATGTGGGGTGCGAGAATATAGACTGGGACATCGCCCTTGAAGCGGGCAACGACGGCTTGAGTACCTGGCAAAACCCAGGAGTCCGATTCGGCGAATAGAATCACCGAATACTCCACCTTGCCGGCGCTCGGTTGGGCGGGGATCGTCGCAGTGAGTCGGTCACCGTCGCGCTTGAGAGGTACTTCGATCCAGGGTTCGTCGCGGGGGAAATGACGCCAGCGGAGCACGCCGGAAACTCCTGCGTCCGGCACCTCGAGACCCACATCCAGATCACTTGAAACACTGTGGCTGCGTAAGAGCTTCGCCTTCACATGAACACCTGCGAGATCCTCGTTGAGGCGAACGGGATAGGTCGGGCCCGTCCATCGCTGGTAGAGGGCGGACAGCAGAGTCAGAACGATGGCAAGGATCCAGAGGGTGCGGTTGCTCACGAACGACCTCCAAGTCGATATTGAATAATACCGGTCATTTTAGCCGTTCGGCCGGCGGCAGTCCAGCCGGAACCCTTGACCGAATCATATCTTGAGCGTAACCTGTGAAATCCCGACGGACCGACTCAAAGAACCGTCCCCACCTCACCCCCCTCAGGGAGACACCATGAATCGAGGGCACCCGAAGGGCCTCTACGTCCTGTTCTATACCGAGATGTGGGAACGCTTCAGCTACTACGGCATGCGCGCCATCCTCGTGCTCTACATGACCAAGGCCCTGATGTTCGACGTGGCCCACGCCTCGACCATCTACGGCAACTTCACCGGCCTGGCGTACCTCATGCCCATCGCCGGCGGCTATATCGCCGACCGTTGGTGGGGCAACCGTCGCTCGATCCTCGTGGGCGGCGCGATCATGGCCCTGGGACAATTCATCATGTTCCTCAGCGCCTCGTCCTGGGACAACCCGGCCATGGCCCATCCCCTGCTCTGGACCGGCCTCGGCGTGATCATCGCGGGCACCGGCCTGTTCAAGGCCAACATCGCTTCGATGGTGGGCTCGCTCTACGCTCCCGGCGACGCCAAGAAGGACAGCGCGTTCACCATCTTCTACATGGGCATCAACATCGGCGCGTTTTTGGCACCGCTGGTGGCCGGCGGTCTCGGCGACACAGGCGATCCTGCAGACTTCCGCTGGGGTTTTCTGTCGGCCGCGATCGGCATGGTGATCGGCACGATCGTTTTCCAGCTCAACAAGGACCGCCACATCATCGACGCCGAGGGCCGCCCACTGGGCCTCCCGCCCGCCGAGAACCGCAAGGCGGGCCATGTCCGGGAAGGACACGACACCCCCATGACCCGCGAGGACTACGAGCGGGTGTCGGTCATCTTCATCCTCTCGTTCTTCGTGATCTTCTTCTGGGCCTGCTTCGAGCAGGCGGGCGCCTCGCTCACCGTGTTCGCCGACCGTCAGACCAACCGCGACGTGCTCGGCTGGACCGTACCGGCGAGCTGGTTCCAGTCGGTCAACGCCGTGGCGATCGTTCTGTTCGCGCCGGTGTTCGCCTGGCTCTGGGGCTGGCTGGGCAAGCGCAACCTCGACCCGAGCACGCCGGTGAAGATGTCGCTGGGCTTCTTCCTGCTCGGCATCGGTTATCTGGTGATCGCCTTCGGCGTGCAGGGCGTCGACCCGATCACGAAGGTGAGCATGATGTGGCTGGTCGGCTTGTACCTGCTGCACACCTTCGGCGAGCTCTGCCTCTCGCCCATCGGACTCTCGGCGGTCAGCAAGCTGTCGCCGCCCAAGTTCGCTTCGTTGATGATGGGCGTTTGGTACCTGGCATCGTCGATGGCCAACAAGATGGCGGGAGTGCTCAGCAGCTTCTATCCCGAAGAGGGCATGGAACCGCCGGTTCTGCTCGGATTCGAGATCACGGGTCTGCACGAATTCTTCATCGTGTTCGTGGCCATTTCAGGCGTGGCGGGCGTGGTGCTGTTCTTGCTCGCACGACCGATTACGAAGTGGGGGCATGGGAGGATCTGATCATTTTCTATACTGTTTCGAGGCCTGGCCTTCATGGCCGGGCCTTTGCTATGTATTGACCCCACTGTTCTGATCGGATAAATTCCACCGACATGCCGAAGCGGGTCCCCCTTGATCCCGCCCACCGACCGTTCACCTGCGGAGGAACCGATGGCAGCGACCACCGTGCCCCAGAAAGGCCACCCGGCTGGCCTGAAAGCCTTGTTCTTCACCGAGATGTGGGAGCGCCTCGGCTTCTACCTGATGCTCGGCATCCTCCTGCTCTACATCACCGACACCGAACGGGGCGGCCTCGGCTTCTCGACGCGTTCCGCGGCGGAGATCTACGGCACATACATGGCCTTCGTCTACTTCACACCCTTCCTCGGCGGCATGATCGCCGACCGGTTCCTGGGCTTCCGCCGCTCCGTATTCATCGGCGGCCTGCTGATGGCGGCAGGGTACTTCGCCCTCGGCATCCGCAGCCTGCCGACGTTCTACGCCGGGCTGACCCTGCTCTGCCTGGGCAACGGCCTGTTCAAGCCCAACATCTCGGCCATGGTCGGCAACCTGTACGAGGCCAACGATCCCCGGCGCGACACCGGCTTCAACATCTTCTACATGGGCATCAACATCGGCGCCTCACTCTCGGCGCTGCTTTCGGCTCCCCTGCGCAACCTCTGGTCGTTCAACATGGCGTTCACCGCCGCGGGCGTCGGCCTGCTGGTGGGCGTGGCGATCCTCTCGATCAACTGGAAGCGTCTGGCCAAGGCCGACCGTCAGTCCGAGAAGAGCGATGACGACTTCTCCTTCAAGCAGGTCATGCTGACGATCATCGCCCCGGCGGCCCTGTTCGGCGTGCTCGGCTACTTCCTCGGCCAGAAGGTGGAGTTCATCTCCAACACCATCGGTGCGGTGACCTTCGGCTTCATCATCGGCATGGTGCCCGTGATGATCTACTTCGGATTGATCGTCAAACGCGCCAACGCAGAAGAGAAGCCGGGCCTGGCGGCCCTGATCCCGGTATTCATCGCCGGCGGCGCGTTCTTCATGGTGCTGCACCTGAGCGGCGGCCTGATGACTGTCTTCGCAGAGCACAACACCGACCGACGGGCGGAATGGATTCCCGAGACCACGGACTTCTACGCCCAGAAGGCCATGCCCTCGTACTACGGCAACGCCGGTCCCGACCTGCCCCGTCTCAGTCCCGAAGTGCTGATCACGGTAAGCGACTCCGACGAATCCATGTTCGGCGCCCGCATTCTGAGCGACGAACTCGTCGGCACGCTGTCCACCATCCCCTCGCTGCGCGTGCTCGACACCGACGATGTCGACATTCCTGAGAGAGAGCAGTTCCTGATCTGCGAGGTCTACGCCAAAGGCGACGTGGACGTCTCCACCGACACCGACGCCCACGGCGTCGCGACCACCACGGTGAAGGTCGCCGACGGGGCGGTCTTGCTCGACGAGGTGCTGGTCACCAAGCCTATCGGCGGCGTGAACGTGCCTGTGCTGCTGGTATCCCAACGCTCGTACGACGCCGTATACGCCAATCAGGCTCCCGACGGCGAGATCCTCGAACCCGGCACCTACGTGCGTCTGGTGAACGCCGAAATGCTCACCGGACTGCTCAACCCCGTGTTCGTCGTGGTGTTCACGCCGCTGGTGGTGGCTTTCTTCACCTGGCGTACGAGCCGGGGCAAGTCCATCAGCACGGCGCGGAAGATCTTCCTGGGCATGATCATCACCACGATCGCCCTGCTGGTCATGGCCGTGGGCGCAAGCCTGGGCAAGGACGGTGCGGCCAAAACGGCCATGCTTTGGATGATCCTCTACTATGCCATCATCACCGTCGGCGAGCTGTGTCTCTCGCCCATGGGCCTGTCGCTGGTGACCAAGCTGTCGCCGAAGCGGTTGGTGGGTCTGATGATGGGCGGCTGGTTCCTGTCGACCTCGATCGGCAACAAGCTGTCCGGGTTCATCAGCGGCCTGGAGCCGGGCACCCAGATGTTCGTCATCCTCGCGGTGGCGATCCTGGGCGTGGCGGGCTTCATCTTCGTGATGCTGCCGCGTCTCGATACGGCCATCAAAAAGTACGGGGCCTAGAGGCGGACAGGCA
>CALEMW010000204.1 GCA_937910695.1 uncultured bacterium | reverse complement strand
ACGCCATCTCGGGCTCAACTGCGCCGGTTGGTTCCGGCTGCTGGAGGTGATGCTAGCAGGGAAGAAGCGAGGGCGCAAGGAAAATAGTTGACTTGGGTGCTCTAATCTGCGATACAGAGGATGGAGACGACAAGGAGGTACATCATGGACGTAAAGAGAAAGGCCATCCGAATCAAGCGCATCGAGAGGGACTGGACGCAAGAGGATCTGGCGAAGGCCGCTGGCGTCACACCGGGGACCATCGGCCGGGTTGAGCGTGGTGAGGATTGCACGCTGGAAACCATGGAGCGCATCGCTGCCGCCTTCGGCTGTTCGATTGGAGAACTGCTGTGAAGATCAAACGGGGCGAAGGACTCTGTTCTTTGTGTGGAGAAAACGCTACGGCTTGCTGGAATGGAGTGCAAGAAGACGTGTTTTTGTGCGCTCGTTGCGCCGTCAACATCATGCCAGCGCTGATCGCCGACGCTATCGCCCCCTCGATCGACCATATTGCCGAGATCAAGGCAACGTTCTGGAAGGCGATGGCTATCGCAAAAGGACGATGACTAATGCTTGATTGGGCACTCGCATATGCCAATCTCGGATGGCATGTCCTGCCCCTGCACGGGATTATAGACGGCCGCTGCACCTGCGGGGTCGAGACCTGCGGCCGAAGCGCAGGGAAGCACCCCCGTATCAAGACGGGTGCCAACCATGCCGGAGCAGCTACAACGAACGAGGCCACGATCCGTGGGTGGTGGAAGCGGTGGCCGGACTCCAATATCGGCGTGATGACTGGACCGATATCGGGCCTCGCGGTGCTGGATGTAGACGGTGAGCGAGGGATGGAAAGCTTGAATCTCATTCAAGATAAGATCGGTCCGATGCCCGATACGGTGTGCAGCCAGACAGGCAGCGGAGGCTATCATTTCCTGAACCAGCACCCCGGAGAGGAACACCGAGTCGTCAACAGGGCGCATGCTATTGGCCCATGCCTGGACATTCGTGGCAATGGCGGGCTGTTCGTGCTGCCTCCATCTGTCCACCTGAGCGGAGAAAGATACCGGTGGGTCGTGGCCCCTGGTGAGGCTGAATTGGCCAGCTTCGACTGGCTGGATCGGTCGATCAAGTGGGCTGACGCTGAGCGAGAAAAGGCGAAAGTGCCGATGCCCATCAACAGCCATCGGACGGCAACGCCAGACCGAGCCCATCTGCTACACAGGGCAAGCCTCTATCTCGAGAAGATGAATCCTTCGATCTCGGGGAGCGGTGGACATGGTGCGCTCTGGCAGGCTGCGCTGGCTATGGTGCGCGGCTTCGAGCTAGGCCAAGATGACGCGTTGCACCTGCTGGCCACCGAGTTCAATCCTCGATGCCAGCCAAAGTGGTCGGAGTGCGAGCTGCGGCACAAAGTGGCGCAGGCTACAGACAAGGCTGAAAAGGCATCATGGGGTTATCTGCTGGTTCCCGATCCCATGGTAGAGCATGGCGCCGAGGTGGCTGCGGCATGGGAAAGCAACCAAAGGAAAAGGGCGGCAGAGGCTCTTGCCGATCAGGTTGCATCAACAGTCGAAGAATCAGAGCCCGTCGATATTATTCCAAGGCAGGGGCTTATCCGAGACATCGTCGAATGGATTCTCAGTACATCGATCCGGCCTCAGCCCAACCTTGCCGTTGCTGCCGCCGTTTCGTTTCTGGGCGTCCTTGCCGGGCGAAAGTACGAAAGTTTCCGCAACTCTCGAACCAATGTCTACATGATCGGGGTCGCAAATAGCGGAGCTGGGAAAGACCACGCGGTTAAGTGTATCCGCAACCTGGCACACCTGAGCAACACGCTGGACTATCTGGGCGGTGAGCGGATCGCTTCGGGGCCGGGGCTGATCTCTGCCCTCAAACGAAAGCCTGCGCAGTTGTTCATGCTGGACGAATTCGGGATTATGCTGTCCGGCATGACCAATGGAAAAGCCGACAGCCATAAGCGTGAGTTGATGTCAACTCTGCTCACAATCTACAGCAGGCCATCGATCACTTATGTTGGGACAGAATACGCAGATCAGGAAAAAAGGCCGAGGGTCGAGATCGTACAACCCCACGTTTGCATTTATGGAACAACGACGCCAGAGCAGTTCTACTCTGCGATCACTTCAATGCAGGGAGTCGATGGGAGCAACGCTAGGATGGTAGTTGTTCATGCCGACGACAAGATGCCGGACTATGTCGAGGTGGACACACGCCCCCCTCCTCCCGGTCTCGTGCAAGCGGTCAGGGAATTGGCAGAGATCAAGGCAGAGGCGAGCGGGAATCTTTCCAACCTGGGCGGATCTTCCGTCGACACGGTCGAGACGATCGGTGTGCCGTTTACCCCGGACGTGATGGCTACCAACTCAGTGCTGGCTCGACGCATGGACCTTCTCGCCGACGATAAGACGAAGGACGCGTCGGCCAGGTCGATTTACAGCCGGGTGGCGGAGAATGCCATTCGGCTTGCCCTGATTCATGCCGTTTCTCGGGACATCCGCCCGAGCGCCATCGACTCAGAAGATTACCAATGGGCCGCCCGCTTCGCTCTTTGGGCGGCTGAAGAGTTCATCAAAAAAATCGGAGAACTGGTGGCCGACAATGAAACCGAAGCACTGCACAAGAAGGTCGCAGGGATCGTGAGGAGATCCGGCAAGATCGGAATCAGCCGACGCGATCTGACCAGGAAGTGCCAGTCGATCCGCCGGAGAGATCTGGATGAGATCCTGCTGATGTTGGAGCAGGCGGGGCTGATAATTTCCACCGTTGGCGAGTCAACGGGCGGGCGAAAGCCGGTCATGTACTTCCCCTCGAAATGACGGAATAGACGAAAAATGCCGGAAGTAGACCGAAGTTTTCTAAGATTCCCAAGCAGGATCAGGAAGATGCGGTCTTCCGTCACGTTTTCTTGTTTGCGGCCCGGTATATCTCTTTAAGAGAAAAACATGGAAAACAACAAGACAGAAGTGATGGAAGTAGAAAACAACAACATAACTATGTGTATTTATAACCACTTTACGGTATCCACTTCCGTCAAACTTCCGTCAAACTTATGCACTTTTGTCAATCTATGCCACAATGTAACCAAACATCCTACACCGAATGCGCAAGCCCAAGGCAGGGTGATGATTCCGACAGCCCCACAAGCTTTGCCCCTAGCACAACCGCGCACCCAGGCTACAATGAGAGCATGAGCAGCGAACGAAACACCCGAGTCCTCCGCTGGTATCGACCAGAGGAGAT
>CALEMW010000203.1 GCA_937910695.1 uncultured bacterium | reverse complement strand
TTTCCGGCGGCGGCGGCATGAGCGGTGGCGGCGGCGCAAGCGGAGGCTGGTAGCATGACGAATTCGAAACGCAGCGACGTCCCCCGACGCTTCTTCAGCAAAGACGAGCAGCAGCACATCGTCGAGGCCATCGGCGCCGCCGAACTGCAGACGAGCGGCGAAATCCGCTTCCATATCGAACGCGATGTTCCAAACAAGGATCCCATCGCCGGCGACGCCTACCTGCAGGGCCGCGAGGTCTTCGCCAAGCTGGGCATGCACGCCACCGAGGCCCACAACGGCGTGCTCGTCTACATGGCAGTACGTTCGCGAAAATTCGCCGTGGTCGGCGACGAAGAACTGCACCGGCGCGTGGGCGACGACTTCTGGAAGGACGTCGTCGAGACCATGCGGCAGCATTTCGCCCAGGATCTCTTCGGCGAGGGGATTGCCGCCGGCGTGCTCCAGATCGGCGAATCCCTGCGCGAACACTTCCCCTACCAATCCGACGACGTCAACGAGCTTTCCGACGAGATATCCTTCGACGAGGAGTGACGGGGCTGGGATAGGGACACACCCTCCTCCATGCTCAGCGCTTCGCGAATGTCGCTTGGAGGAGGGTGTGTCCCTATCCCCGCCCCGGCGCCGCTGTTGAAGGACATCTCTGCGGAGGAAACAAGAAAGGCCCGACACCGGAGTGTCGGGCCTTTGCTCGTGAGCGCTTACTTGGTGAGGGTCAGCTTGTCGAAGAAGGTCCGATCGCCCACGCTGGTGCGGGTGAAGTAGACACCCGACGCTACGTGGCGGTTGGTGTCGTCCATGCCGTTCCAGGCGACGCGGTGGATGCCGGGTTCGGTCATCCCGTCGACCAGGACACGGACCAGTTCGCCGCGCACGTTGTAGACCCGCAGAGCGACAGCGCTGCGGTTCGGTACGGAGTACTCGATGGTCGTGGACGGGTTGAAGGGATTGGGATAAGCCCGCACCTGCGCCACCGCTGGCACGTTGACGTCGGTCGGGATTCCCGAGGCGCCGTTGCCGAAGAAGGTGAGGATCTCGGCGAGGGCCACGTCGCGGGCGGTCGCCTGGGGCGCGAAGGCCGGCGGCGGCGTGAAGTCCGGGGTCGACCACCAGCCCTGGAAGTCCATGGGGAAGAAAACGATCTTCGAGCCGGCCAATTCGTTCAGCGTGCCCGCGGCATAGGTGGGATAGACGCCGCTTACGCCGCCCGCACCGGTCCACTCGGCCACGGCGAGGGCCGATCCCTGTACGGCAGCACCGTCGAAGGTGCTGAGATTGGGGCACCAGCCGTAACCGACGAACTCCTGGGTCAAGCCCGCCGAGTTGCCGGACAGCGGGCTCACCAAAGGCGCTTGCTGGTCGCCGATGAGCGTCGCCACGTCGTTGGTCGCATACTGGCACGACAGCCAGGTCGAGGCGAACGAGATGCCCGCCGATCCCTGGTTTGTGACCAGATCGTGCAAGAGGTGGTCGCCGGTGAACAGGGCGTTGCGTCCCAACTGCAGCCAGTTCCCGAGCAGACCGACATCGTCGGCGTCGAGAGCCCCGCCCCAGTTGTAGGGATCGGGTGTCGTCAAGGTGAACTGCGTGAGATCTCCCGAAGAGTACAGAAGGGTCTCATAGTGCTGGATCTGGTCGACGGTGGCCCGTCCGGCCAGGCCGTTGCCGGAACTGAGGGTCGGCGCATTGGTCGTGTAGACGTCGTAGTCCACACCCTCAACCATACCGAGATGATCGAAGGCGTGCCACCACTCGTTCTCGCCACCGAGCGCGCCGTAATCGTTGTAGAAGAGGATCGGCGGCTGGTCGCCGGGCGTCGCACCGATCATGGTCGGCAAGCCGCGTACGGTGAAGGCGAGGGGCCAGATGAGCGGCCGGAAACCGGGATCGCCCGGGAATACGCCGAAGCCCGCGAGGGATTCGGGCAGGGTCGCGGTGCGTACGTCGCCGCCGGCATCATCGACGGCCTCGATGTAGTAGTGGATCACATCGCCTGGGAAGAAGAAGCCCTCGTCTGGGAGGTCGAAAGCGTAGCGATCCGTCGGCGTGTAGTAGCTGTTGCCGGAAGACAGGGAGTCGCCTTCGACGTAACCCGAAACGGGATGCAGCCTGTAAGGATCGAAAAGCGGGTTGGCATCGAGCTGGAAGTACAGGCGGGGCTTTCGTGTCAGGGCCGCACCGGTCCTCAGCGCGGCTATGTCGAACATGACCGAGTCGCCGGCCACGATGGCCGTGCCCGAGGTGTCGATGTTCTTGGCCATGTCGAAGCGGATGGAGTTGGCGCCGAGGGTGGCAAAGTCGAGAGTCCCGCTCGCCGGGAAGGCATCCTGCGGCATGTCGCGTTCGACGCCCGCGATGAACGGACCATCGATTTCGAATGCTCGGACCCTGACGTTGTCGAAGTAGGGCGCAGGCGTCCCGTCGGTGCCGTTGAGACCCCAGACAAAGCCCAGTTCATTGATCCCCAAGGCGATGCGGATGTGAGTCGTGCCAGGGAGCATCAAATCGTCGATACGGAATTGAGCCCGCTTGTATTCGGTGAAGCCGTAGTAGACGAAATTGCGGTCCTGCCACGGGGACCAGGTCAAGCCGCCGTCGTCGGATGCGGACACGTGCCAGACCCAGAACATGCCGTTGTTGATGGGCAGGTGCTCATAGACATCGAACTCGAGGAAGGCACCTTCATGGGTCGCGTGCAACGGGTTCCCGGCCCCATCGGCATATTCCACGGCCGGCGACCAGATCTCGTTCCGGGCGTGCTCGGTAGGCCCCGCACAGCCACCGGTCAGGTTGTGCGTGTACGAGCCGGGACCGTAGGTCCAGTTCGTGCCGAGGGTCCCGCCCGTGCAGGGCACCACCACCCCATCGTCGATGAACGCCACCTGGCAGCTGCGGTTTTCGCGGCAGGGATCGAGTTCGGTCAGGTGAGGCCAGATCTTGGCGAAATCGCCGACGGACTGGGGAAACTCCAGCTGCCAGTTCGAGGCTGCCATGCCGCTTTCGAAGTCGTCGAGGGTGGCGGGGAGCCCATTGCTGCCCGACACGCTGATGTTGTCGATCTGGGTGTGGCCGGAGGTGGGCCACATGCAGTCCTCATCGGACCAGGCGCCGTCCGATTGGGCTTCGAAGACGAGATGAACCTCGTTGGAGGCTGGTCCGACCAGGTCGCCCGGTGCCACGGTGAAGCTGACCGTCTCGCCGAGCCGAGGGACCCAGGAATGCGTCTCGTTGTCGTAGGTCCACAGGTTGTAGGTCGCGGCGGTGGTCCATCCCGAGGGCGTCTCGTATTTGAGGTAGAGGTAGTCGTAGCCAGGCTCGGTGTCCATGTTGATGTCGAAGACCATCGTGACGTTCGTCACGGCGCCGTTGTCGACCACGGTGCCTGTCCAGCCGACCATCTCCTGGTAGTTGTTCCCGTAGCCCTCGGCGGGATCGCCGACGCCGCAGGACGTGAACACCTCGCCGCACCACATCGCGGCGGTGCCCGTCGGGGAGTTGAAGGTGTCGATGTGCCAGATCTCGTTGGTACGGGCCGTCAGGTCGACGCTGGTCCACCCCTCCCAGTCCGGCGTGTAACGATCGGCGTCGCTCTGGAACTTGCCGTCGCCGCGGTCGGGGCCGCCGAAGATGTCGATGGTGTCGGCCTTGGCGGCGGACAGGCCCGTGGAGATGTGCACGATCTCCGGGGCGCCGGAGTCCAGGGGCTGGTATCCGCGCAGGTCCCGTCCCGGGGTGGTCCCGGCGAACGAGATCACAGCGACGGCTAGGATCATCAGGGTGATTAGAGTCTTCATGATCGGTCTCCTGCATGCGGTATAGGGATCAATGGGCAAATTCCAGGTTATTACGGTCCTGTTTTGGCTTTCTAACAAAATAGATTCATTTTCATAAAGCACGAGAGGGAAACCTGGGTTTTATGGCGGTCATGCACACGGACGGCTGGCCTGAGCGGGTCTGAGATCACCGGACCAGGGCCATTTTGCCGAGTTTCCTGTCGTTCCCAGAAAGGAACTCGTAGAAATACACGCCCGAAGCCACGGCGGTGCCGCGGTCGTCATCGCCGTGCCATACGGCTTGATGCGCGCCGGCCGGCATGTCATCAGAGATCAGCACTCTCACCAGCTCACCCCGCAAGTTGTAGATGTTCAACGACACCTCATCCTCACGGGGCAGAAAATAATAGATGGTCGTGGCTGGATTGAACGGGTTCGGATAGTTCCTGACGGTCGAGATTTCAGGTGTGTCGACTGCGACGATCGACGGGATGTAACCGAAGCCCATCAGGATCTCGCCGAGGGCGTCGGAACGGGCCGCGGACATGCCGTTGACGATGTCGGGGATGAAGCCCAGCGGCGTGTACCAGTTCATGAAATCGACGGGAAAATAGACCACGTTCGAGCCAGCGTGGGTATTCATCACACCTGCGGCGTATGGATGGGCTCCGGGCGAGACCCATTCCGCGATGGCCGTGGCGGTGCCGACGGCCTCGACGGCATCGAAAGTCTTCAGGGATGGGCAACCGCCGTAGGCGATCACGTCGGTGTTGTAGTAGGGATGGGCACCGGTCGCGATGATCGTCGGGGTGGTCAGACCGCCGATCAGACTGCTGATGTCGTATTGGCTGAAGTTCACC
>CALEMW010000202.1 GCA_937910695.1 uncultured bacterium | reverse complement strand
GCGCACGATCCCGCACACGCGGGGAGAAGTAACTAGAGGGAGAGATAGAGATGAGGACGCTACTTGTGCTTATGGCGCTGGTGCTGAGTGGGTGCGGGGACGATGAGTACAGGCCTCCGAATGTCTGCAGCGACTGGGAGAAGATGCCATGCAAGTGCCCTCCAGATTGGTATTACGCCGTCGCAGATTGTCTCCCGGATGGTAGCGGGTGGGATCGGTGTCGCTGCGGAGTCTGGAACGAGGACACCGTGGATGATTTGTCAGACGCAGACGACGCGGGTATGATCGACCCATGACGCTAATTGAATACGCGGCGAGGTGCGGCGCTGACATGAAGGGACTATCCAGAGCGTGGAGCATCCCGCATCAGTCGTTGAAGTGCTACTGCATCTATCTCAAGGGCACGAGAGGCAAGCGCACATGCGCCAGGTGTCCAAGCCCAGAGAGACAGGCAGAGATCGAGAGGCTTAGTCAAGGCCTCATTACCGCGGCAGACTGGCCGCCATACGACCCAACACAGGAGAGAGACAATGAACGTCGCGACGAAGCTGCTGATTGAGAGACTGGAAGGCGAGAACAAGGACCTCAAGGCAGAGGTGGCGAAGCTCAAGGCTGAGGTGGCGAAGCTGACGCCGAAGCCCAAGGCAGAGCCGAAGGAGAAGGCGGAAGGATAGGGCTCGCCAGAATGGCACGAACGCCTAGAAGCCTCTGTACGGCGTTTTCGCCCAAGGAAAGGAAACGCACCAGGTGATTCGACGCACGCAGGCAGGGAGAGCGGCAGGCTGCGAGGGACACCCCCCCCATGCCAAGGGGGGCGGGATCTCAAAAGCGCCAACACCCCGTTTGTTTTTTGCGAATAGTGTTAGCCGAGTACACACCCAAGGGGGCGCATGCCTATAGACCGACGTAAGGACGTGCCAAAAAGGCAACGCTCCGCCGAGGCTCTGCGCAAGTCTCGGGAGAAGGACGTCGCCGAGGCGAAGAAAGCCCGCACCGCCCTCGACGGCATCCTGTCTCGCCACCTGTCAGACGACGACCGCAAGACCATGCGCCTCGTGGCAGCCGCCGGGGTCGACCTCGGCGCCCTGTATCAAGTGTGCCTCGTGGATCTGACGGTGCTTGCCGAGTCGCTTGCCGCCGGGTACATCGACGCGGGGAAGTACGTCAACGCCCGCCTCAAGCTGATCGAGCTGATGCGCCGCCTCGGCGTCTCGATTGCGGACCTTGCGCCGCCTCCTGCGACCGACCTCCGCTGTCACGTCCCGCCCCTCGAGGGTGGCGACGACTGGTACCTCGACCCAGAGACAGGCGAGCCCCTCGGGCGGGAGGCACTCAATCCGCCGGAGGGTGAGACGTGAGCCGCCCCATGTCCGTATACCCGACCGACGGCGCAACCGATGCTTGGTTCCCTATGCTCCCAATCCCCGACCGCCCGCACACCAGAGCCGCCGGGATCGTCGGGCGCTGCGCTCCAATGGGGATGCAAGCTGACTTCATCCGAGCCCCTCACCGGAATATCCTCTTCTCCGGCGGCTCAGGCTCGGGCAAGACTGCGATCGCCGCCTACGTCTTCCTGCTCTGTTGCCTTCGCGTCTCGGACGGGCAGGGCCTCGTCGTGGCGAAGGACCGCAACATGCTCCGCGCCGTCGACTGGCGGGCAGTGATGGACCTGCTAGACTGGTGGGCGAAGGTCAATAGTTTCTCGTTCATCAAGGCGAAGAGCTTCAACGAGCTCCGAATCACCCTGATCAACGGCTGTGAGATCACATTCAAGCCCGCCGACGAGGCCGATAAATTCGTCGGGATCTCCGCCGATATCATCTGGGGTGACGAGGCCGCGGTGTGGGTCGACCAGATCAACCTTTTCCAAAAATTCCAAGCCCGCCTTCGAGGCTCCCGGCGAGCTGGCGTCAATCAAAAGCTGATCTTCTCGACGACCCCCTGCGGCCATACCGGGATCGTGGGCCTCTTCGCGCAGAAGTGCACCGTCGAGGTGCGCCCCGATATCTTCGTCTCCAACACCGCAAGGGATCACGTGGGCTCCGACGGCTGGTGCCTGATCTACGGCGACACTGCCCATAACGAAATCTTCGAGCCCGGGTACATCCGTGCCTTCACGGAGACGATGTCAAAGGATCTCGTGGAGCAGGAGCAGCGCGGCCGCATCGTCGTCGTCGAGGGCTCAGTCTACGCCGAGTATTTCTCAACCAGGGAATCCATCGTCCCGTTCCGCTACGATCCGACGATCCACGAGATCCACGTCTGTATCGACTGGGGACAAAATAAGCCATACGTCGGAATCGTCGCCCACGATCCGCGGGCACGGGCCGGAGCCGCCGACCGCCCGACCGACGTCATCATCGACGAGTACACCAAGGACAGGCGAGGACTTCACAAGGCGCTCTTCCGCTGGATCAAGGAGCGGATGGCTGTCCACAAGATCCCCTATGTCCGCGCCTTCTACCCGGACCCTGCGGGAATCAAAGAGGTCGCTTCCCTGCGCCTGGAGTTCCCAGGGGTTCCCGTCCATTTGTTCGCGAAGAAAGCGGACAGAGACACCCGCTACGGCGTCGACATGGTATGCTCGAGGCTGCAGACCCTCGACGGGCGGCGCCATCTGTTCGTGTCTGAGGAGCTATCGAGGACCGAGGCCAACACCGACCCGCGCGGCCGAGGCTGCGTCCGCATGTTCATGGGCCTCCGCTGGGAAGAGAAACGCGGATCGGAGTCCACTTACCGGGACGTCGTCAAGGAAGACGAGCACTTGATAAACTGTGGCGATGCGCTACGATACTACATAACGCACCAGTACCGCGAGATCGGCCGCGCGGCTTACATGGTCTAGGGGGTCCTATGTCAAAGGCAGCTGCGGAGAACCTGTTTTCTCGGATCGAGCTCGCTCACCCGGGGACGTTCGACCGGGACGCAAACGAACTCTGGGACTTCTACCGAGGCGCCCACAAGACGCACATGGAGCCGATCCTTGCGGTGGCGTACCCGAACGCCGTGCAATCCGGGATGCGTGCCGTCGCCGTGCCTCTCGTCAAGCGCATCGTCGACACCACGGCAACCCTCTTCCACAGGGTGCCCATCTGGCACCTGTCCCGCAACGGCGAAGACCTCGGATCAGACACCCCGGAGCGCGAGACGTGGAAGGCGATCGACGCCGCGTGCAGGCTGAACAACCAGTGCAAGACCGCGCAGCGCGGGGCCCGCCGGGACAAGACCGCCGCCCTCGCCGCAGCCTGGCGCAAGGGGCGGATCCGCCTGGACGTCTACCGCCCAAGTCAGATCTTCGTGCTCACCGACCCCGACAGTCCCGGAGACGTCGAGTGTATCGAGGCCGTCGCCCTCGCGTCGGGCAAGGGTTATATGCTGTGGTCGGCGGACTTCTACGGCTACTTCGTCCAGATCGAAGACTCCGAGGCCTTCGAGTGCTTCGACCCCCTCGGGACGGGCAACGTCAACCCCTACGGCATGATCCCGGTCACCATCGTCCACGACACCCCGGGCCCCGACGTGATCGCCGCCCTCGACGACACCATCGGGCTCGGGCAGATCGCCGCAGATACCCTCTGGTCCGCGTTCGTCTGGGCGATGCAGCAAGGGTTCACGCTCAATGTGATGATCACCGACGCGGACATGGGAGGAAAGAACCTCACCGGAGGGCCAGACCGCTTCATCGTCGCGCCCTCGGACAACGGGAACACGAAGATCGAGCGCCTGTCGTCGGAGCTCGACGCCGAGGGGATGATTCATTTCGTCTCTTCCCTGGTCAAGACCTACGCGGTGATGCACGCAGCGGACCCCGGGCTCTTCTCTCTCGACACCGACGTCTTCGCCAACGCCCTGTCTGGAGTCGCCAAGGAAGTCGATCGCATGGATCTGGTGTCAATCCGCGAGGACAGCGAGCCCGACTGGGGGTACTACTGCTCCGAAATCTTCGACACCATGCGCGCCGTCTGGAACTACCACGCGGCGAATTCCATGGCCCTCGGCGAGGACCTGGAAGTTTGGATGGAGTGGAAGGAGCCGCGGCCAGCTGGCAACGCTCTGCAGGACGCGCAGGCCGACACGCTGCAGATCGAGGCCGGGACAAAGACCGTCGAGGAAATCCGGTCAGAGAAGGACGGCACCCCGCTGGAGGACGCATGA
>CALEMW010000201.1 GCA_937910695.1 uncultured bacterium | reverse complement strand
GCTCGACCCGTGTGGGCCGTGGGGCCGGTGGCGGGCCTGCGAGGGAGTCGAGGTAGTCGGCTTCGTCGGGCATGTCGTAGCTCACACCAGCCTCCAATCCTTGCCACCGACGGCCACGTCGTCACACAGCCCGGCCAGCCTCGAGACCACCCGGTCCCCGAACTTCGCCAGCATCTCCTCGGCGCCCATGTTCGTGGTCACGACCGTCAGGTAGTCGTGCTGAATCCGGTAGTCCAGCAGGCTATCGGCGAGATCCACGATCACGTCGGTGACCCGCCCGGCCCCGAAGTCGTCGAGGACCAACACGTGAGCCTGCTGTGCCACCTTGATCGCCTTGCGCGCCTCGTCACCGTCGTCACCGTCGAGGTAGCGGCATCGGGCGTACTCGCACAGCTCGCGCCAGTCGGCGAAGTCCACGCGATACTTGAGTGTGTTGCCGTACATCTTCCACGACCACACGCCGGCAAGGTAGCTCTTACCGCGGCCTGTGGGGCCTGAGAGCGAGACTCCCCGGGTCGAGGTGTAGTCGAGGGCTGACAGGGCATCCAGCGCGGCTTGCTGGCCTTCGCGGGCCTTGGTTGGCTCGTCGATCATGAATTTATGAGGGATCATTTCCGGCCTCCCGTTGTGCTTTCTTCTGGGCTTCGATCCGGGCCTTCATGGCCGGGTCCATCTGTGCGTTGCGGTAGACGCCTGGGGTTGGCTTGAAGTCCTGCTTGCGGGGCTTGGTGTTCATGTACCCCTTGAACCTGTCCACGGAGTCGCTACCCGCGAAGATAAGCCCGATGGAGTCGAACACCTTCCCATTGCCGTCCGGCCCCCGGTCGTTGTCTCCCATGTGATGTGGGCTCGCTGCGCACCCGTCGATCGCCTGTTTGAGTTCCTCTACCGTGAAGCCCTCGCGCAGTCTGGACCTGATCTTGATCACGCGGTCTGAGCCGAGCTTGGTCTTCGGATGGTTCAGTGTGGATTTCCAGTGATCGAAGACTTCGCGGACTTGAGCCATCACGTCGGGTTTCGGCTTGGCCGAACTCGACAAAGGTTCTTCCTGAATGGATTCCTGAATGGATTCCTGAATGGATTCCTGAATGGGATCTCCTGCATAGGATGTAGGCCCATAGGGGGTACTAGCTGTGGTCCCCTCTGCCGTCCCCTTGTGATCCCCTCTGTTATCCCCTACCTCCCCCCCAAAACTCGTCAAGCTATCGTAATTACAGGCGGTTATGAGGGTCCCTATGTGGGCCCCCTTGTCCCCCCCCTTGTTATCCCCTCTGTCCCCCCCCTTGTTATCCCATGGGGGGTACTCGTTACAAACGGGATGAGCGGTCGTCACGGGCTCGCAGGTCCACCCCAGTTCGGCACAGATCCTGGAAAGAGCCCTCCGAGCTGTCTGCCGCTTCCCAACGCCCATCACATCCCTGGCCCGCTCGTAGGTCGTCAAGCACTGGCCACGTTCCAGCCACACGCTGTAGCGGCCCACGTTGCGGCGTCCTCGCTTGTACTGGCACTCGATGAGGATCTCGCACGCGAGCCGGGCCTCTTGGCCAGCGCGGTTGTCGAGTCGGCTCATGCGTAGCCACGACGTCGGGAGCACTGTGCGGGAGCGGTCGGATGCGATGGCGCTGGATAGGCTCATTCCCCCGATCCGTCCTTTGTTGGGCAAAGGTGGTCGGCGAGGAAGTCGTCGAAGTCGTCGCGGGATGAGCACTGCAAGAATGCCTCGATGACGTCGTGTGGTGTCGCCCCGCGCGCCAGCGCGTAGACGACGTCAAGACGGATCTGGAGGTAGTCAGCTCCGGGGTCGAGCGGATCGTTCGGGTAATTCAGGGGCATGTAGAAAGCAGCTGTCATGGCCTCCACCAGGTGAGGGGGCCGAGCGAGCCAGCCCGGCTCCCCTCCACACCAGCGCCCGTAAGGTGAGCTGCCTTGCGGCTGGCTGACGGTCGTGGTGTGTGTTCCTGGTTAGTCATCGCTCACCTTTCGTCGCTCTAGTTGGCCCGTTACCGGGGGCTCCCAACTCGAAGCTTCGACCATCGTATCAGGGGCGAGCGGGGCGGGCAACTAAAACAGATCCCGCTGGCCAGGTAGCGAGACGTCCTCGACCTTGCGCCCCCGGTTGGCGATCCTGTGCTCGGCCATCGCCGCATACTCCGGGTTCAGTTCGATCCCGATGTAGTCGCGGCCGTTCTCGCGGGCTACGAGGCCGACTGTACCGGCTCCGAAGAAGGGATCGAGGACGACCCCACCAGCAGGGCACCCGGCTTGGATGCAGGGAGCGACCAGCGCAGGCGGCATCACGGCGAAGTGGGCGCCGCTGTACGGCTGCGTGGCGATGGTCCAGACGGTGCGGCGGTTGCGGCCTGCGCCGTGCGGCGTTGTTCCGCCGATGCCGTTTCTTATCGTGGCATCCGCTCCGGTCCCGCCCGCTGCACGTCCATATTTCCAAGTATCCTCGCCCTTAGCCCGCTGTCTGTCCCAACCGCTGGGCTTGCTTTCCTCCCTCACAGCGTCAGCGTCGTAGAAGTACCTCGGCGCCTTCGACAGCAGGAACAGGTACTCGTGCGCCTTCGTGGGCCGGTCGGTGACGGACTCTGGCATCGGGTTCGGCTTCGCCCAGATGATGTCGGAGCGGAGATACCAGCCGTCGGCTTGGAGGGCGAAGGCTACGCGCCAGGGGATGCCGACGAGATCCTTGGGCTTGAGGCCGGAGACGCTACGAGCCTGTGCTCCCTCAGCCGTGAACGTCCTTGATGACCTGTCTCCGCTTTTGCCCTGTGGTCCGCTCACGCCGCTCTGCGCGTATGAGTCACCGAGGTTGATCCACAGCGTACCGTCCGCGCGCAGCACCCGTCGCACCTCCCGGAACACCTCGACCATGTTGGCGACGTACTCGTCGGGGGTGGGTTCTAGGCCAAGCTGCCCCGGCTCGCCGTAGTCGCGGAGACCCCAATACGGCGGGGAGGTCACGACGCAGTGGACGGATTCGTCGGGCAGCGTGCGGAGCTGTTCGAGGGCGTCGCCGACTAGGATCGTGTTACGCGCGGTCATCCCCGCACCCCCCAGATCCGCCCCCAAACCCACACGGCCACCAGCCCGACGGCGGCGGCGAGGAGTGCGCGGGGGATCATGGGGTCTCACCCGTGGCAGCCCTGGCCCAGCACCCGCTACAGTCGCGGTCGTCAGGCTCTTCCGGGCAATCGTCTTTCCCGAACGTCGGGCAGCCTTCCATGTTGTACGCGAGGTTCTTGACCGCGTACTCGTACCGTTTCATGGCATCCACGGCCCCCCGCATCTCCACCAGCGCCGCCTGTAGCCCGGTGATCACCTCGGCGCGGGCGTCGAGTTCGGCGCGCGCCATGCGAAGATCGGCCTCTTGCCTGCACACCTTCATCGCCAGTGCCCGCAGACGCCTAGCCCACGTCGCGTAGTTGATGCGAGGCCACGCGGTCATGGCCAGTTGGTCAAGCTCATCCGCCAACGAAACAGCCCGTGCTGACGCGTTTCGCTTCGTGGCCTTCTGGTCGTCGAGGATCTTCACGGCTTCTCCTTCGCCCGCAGCTCATCGCCCGCCCGCAGCCTGTCGATGGTGGCGCGGAGTTCGGCGATCTCGGCGTCGTGCTGTGCCCACGTCGGGCCCGCGCCAGTCCAGCGTATCGCCTCAAGCCTCCACGTCTCAGCGTGGAAGCGATAGTCCCTGGCCGTCGCCGCCATCTCGCGGGCCTTCGCGCGCCACTCCTTCCACGACTCCTGGGCACAAAAGGCCAAGACTCGCAGGTCGCGCACCTCGTCACGTGCGCTGTTCTCGCGGGCGCGGAGTTCGGCGATCTCGGTGTTTCGGTCGTCGTTGATGGTCACAGCCCCCTCCCAGCCACGCGACACGACATCCCGCCGCGTATCCACGTTGCCCGCCAGAGCGAGCGGGGCACGTCGATGCCGCGGTGGCGCAGACGGCGGATCATGGTGAGTAGGCGGGTCATCGGACCACCTTGCATCCCGTCATTCCCAGCAGGGCCAGGACGGCGTGGTAGTGCTCGCGGACGGGCCAGAGGTTGTCAGCGTCCTGGTTCGACGTGGTGATGCCGCAATGGTACTCGCCATCATCGTCCACGCCGTGCTGATCGCACACCTCGACGATGTGATCCACGGCGAAGGATACGGGTGTGCCATCTGGCGCGTGGAGTTCGATGAAGCTCGCCATCACCGCCTCCCCTCGCCGGTCGGGCCGGCTGGCTCGGTCGCCTTGGCCTGGTCGTCCGGCTTCGTCCCGATGAACAGCCGCCGACTCGGGTCTCGCAGGAAAAGCCCGTGGTTCATCGCTGCAGCCATCCCGCCGGCCAGCTCGCAGCCGTGTTCCTTGATCGCGGCTAGCACGTGGTCCCTCTTCCAGTCGCAGCCGATCATCATGCCGGACGCGCCGTTGGAAAACGTGTGGATGTCGTCGCCGTCGGGCAGCATGGCCACGGCCTCTTCGTAGGTGAGGAGCTGCCGTTCGTCGCTCACGACGCCACCTCCGCCCCGTCGCCGTCCCCACCCGCGTCCTCGTCCACCTCGGCGGCCGGCGGGTCCTGGGGGGCCTTGGCCGCCCGCACCGGGCCGGCTTCCTTGAACAGCCGCACCAGCACGCCGTCGCACCGGGGGCACACGTCCTCGTAGTTCAGGGTGTCGCCGTGGAGATGCGACTCGAACCACATGCCTCGCGGCTCGCCGCTGTCGTCGGGGATGTCGATCCCACACCGATCGCAGTACACCACGTCCACGTCCACGATTTCGATTCGTTCGATCTTGTCAGTCCTGGTTCCCATGGTCTCACTTGCCTTTCGTGACGCCGAACACGGCGCCGGTTTTCTCGGTCAACGTGGCGTCCTCGAGGTCCGCCCTCATCTCTTTGAACTCGGCGATCGCACTGTCGCCACGCCCCGGGAACAGCACCATCCCGATCGCCTTGATCTGCCCGGCGCCGAGTTTGGCCGCCGCGAGTAGCCCGAGGGTCTCCTCGTTCTCCCGCTGCCACTGGCTCCAGTTGTCCGGCTTGAACCACGCGAGCGCCAGCGCTTCCGGGGCGTCGTCGGTGGCAACGCGGGTCACGCGGGCCTGATAGCCCACCTCGCCGCCGTCCACGATGATCGGGGCTTCCTTGGTGGCGTGGCGGAGCGTCTTGGCCATCTCGGTCCGCATGGCGTCGATGATTGCGTAGTAGCGCGCGAGTTGAACGATGTCCGTGTACTCGTCGCGGTCGCACGTCCAGCCCATCGGCAGTCCCTGTGTCGCGTCTGAGCACGTCAACACATACGGGCACCCGCCACACCGGGGTCCAGGTCGCGCCACACGCCGCCCATCGGGCCCCACGGCCTCGGCCTGAGCACACACGTGCGCGATGTCCCGGCGCCACTGTGCGAGCGTCTCGCGGCCCTCGTCGTCCATCCACAGATCCTCGCTGAACGTCTGGCCGGTGCGTAGGTTCGTGACCTGTCGCCGGATGAACGCGGCGTCGGGGTTGTTCGCGGCGACGAGGCACGTCTGGATCTTGAGCTGCAGCGTATGGAGGTCGTCGGCGCTCGTGACCCAAGACCCCTTCCAGTCGCGATGCAGGACTCCCTCCACGGCCATCTCTTCGTCCTCGTAGGTACATGGCCCGGTGACGTCGATGATTGCGTGTAGCCAGGCGTTCCGGTGCTCGCACGGGTTCCAGTTGCGATCCACCGACAGCATGGTCTCGGCCTGCCACCTGGGATCGATGCCGTCGAAGTCGCGGGCCAGCCAACCGAGCGCAACGTCTCGGCCATCGGTGGCCGCGTGGACGTCCATCGGGGGCTCTGCGTGCCCGTAGAAGCTGCGGCCGTTCGTCACCAACTCGCGAACCACGGACTCGGCCAGTTCGGCCGGGTCGTGATCGGGCTGCTTGACGATGGCCTCCATGACCGCGTGGGCCGCCACGCCATACTGGTAGACCTCGCGGTCATACGGGACGTGGGCGTCGTACATGTCCAACGCGGCAGGACATGTTCTGAGCAACAGGTTCAGGGTGGTCGAGCGGTGCATGGTCATCCTCCCAGCCCTTGCGGGCCGCTGATCAGGTCCGGGTCGTGTTCGTCCTGTACGTCGATGATCCGCGCGGGCGCCGGGAGCGCCTTGAGTTCGTCCATCCTCGCGCGCTGCATCAAGATCCAGGCGATGATGTCGTCGTCGCCAGACACGGCCAGCGTGACCACGGGGAACCGGCGCTGTTGCGAGGCGTCGGTCTTCTCCTGGAGTTGCAGCACGACGGGCAGACCGAACAGCGGCACGTCGGCCGGCTCGACTCCCAGGTTGCGGCAGTTGCGCTCGAAGGACTCGAAGAAGCCCAGGAACGCCTTGACCGTGTTCCATGACCCGGACTCGTACTTGAAGGCGACGTTGGGCAACCCCCTGCCGTCCTCGGTGCGGATGAAGTCGAAGCGGGCCAGAAAGCGCATCCACGGCTTGCACGCGGCCGGCTTGCGGTCCCCGGCCTGACGGTGCTGGCACCTGTCGTGCGGGCAGTCGATGGCGTGGTAGACGTCCTCACGCGGATCGTACCGCTCCGCCTTGATGCCGTTTCCGCGGCACGCTGCGTTCCTCTTCGGGTGCGAGATGCCGGGGAGGACCTGCGCTTTGAGGCTGTACGTCCAGCACTCCTCGACGGTGGCGTGCGCCAGCCGGGCCTTGACGGTCTGCCTGTTGCCAGCCTTGGCCTTGTTGAACGGGTCGAAGCTGGGGTGCGGCTCGCGGACCAGCCCGGAGCGCTGTCCGAACTGCTTGAGCTGTGCCGACGGGTTCAGGATGTGGAAGCGGTCGCGCTCGGTTGGAGCTCCACTCGGCCCCTTGATACCGACTGCGAGGGCCGCTGCGATGGGCTCGCGCCCGACAAGATCCTTGATTCCTGGTGTCATCGGTCGTCTCCGTGGTGGGAACAGTCTACCACCGCTCCGCCGTCGTTGGGGGATATTTTCGCAAGCTCGCTATAATTCGTCCCGATGGCGTCGGCGGACTGGTACACCTCGCGTACCGTGATGCCGGGGCAGTCGGCCCGGAGCAGCTCGTCGCAGCGTCTCCAGCCGAACGCAACGCGACGTCTCCACTCCACGCACAGCATGACGTCGAGGATCGCGCTCTTGAGGTCGGGAACGACGAGGTCGGTCGGCTCCCGGTATCGGATCTTCCCGGTCTCCGGGTCGCGCTCGCGGACCCGGTAGACGCGGAGGTTCTGCGGGCCTGGTAGCGGCGGGCGTCCACGGCGGGGGGTCATCGGGACTCTCCGCAATCAGCCACATCAACGACGACGACCATCCGGCCGTCCTCCGCGAGGATTGCCGCGCGCATGTCCTCGGCCTTGCGCCTCGTCGTGTAGCGGACGGCGGCCGACAGCGCCACGAACCGCGGATTGCTGGCCTTCCCCCCGCCGTAGAACCTGACGTCCCACGCGACACCGTGTCTCTCCAGCACGTATTCGTTTTCCATCTCACTCACCTCCGTTGGTCTCGTTGTTGCGTTCGTGGTCCACCGGCATCGGCCGGTCCGTCGGCGCCA
>CALEMW010000200.1 GCA_937910695.1 uncultured bacterium | reverse complement strand
CCCATGGAGTATCAGCGGATGCTGGGCCAAAAGCTCACGTTTGAGGCCGCCTCTGGTACGGCAACTGACCTGAGCACGTCAGCCAAGAAGCTGCAGGATGCACCGGCCGTGATTCACCTGCTGTAGGAGCCCCCTATGAATTTCAAGCGAGTTACCGCGGTGATCATGGAAGAGGTACGGCGCATCACCACAGAGGCCGCGGTTACGCTGGCAACGTGCGCCACGGGCGATGATGAAGCCGCCGCCCGCCTGCGCGAGATCGCGGAAGGCGATCACCCCGCCACCGCCGCCACGGCCCGCATGGCTCTCGACATCCTCGCGGCAGCCGGCGCAGAGCCGGGCTTCGATCCGGATGCTGTGACGCCAGATCCAGAGGGGGACTAATGGCACTCGGACGTAGAATCCTGGACCGCCGCCGGGTGGTGATTGCCTTTTGGCAGGAGGGCACATCCGAGGCGCTCCTTGTCGATCCTGCAGTGGACCTCGACAAGAGCGACCTTGCCGCTTACCGCGAATCTCTGTGGGACCCTGGCAAGCTCGTACTGCGCGACGGCGAACAGCCGACGTGGTTTACCATCAAGCCGCTATCTCGGCGCCAGGTGCGATACGCGTCCACCCTGCGTCATGAGACCGTAGAGTGGGCGGACTTCGTTGTCCGCGCCGGCCTGTGCCTCGTGGAAAACTACCAGCTCCAGAAGGACACCGGCGAGCGGGTGCAGATGCCCACCGTCACGGTAGCCAAAGAGGGCGAGCTGGGCGACTTGATCACCTCCAAATGGATGGACGAGGTACACCTCCAGTCGGACATCATGACAAGCCTGGCGATCATGATCTGGGCCATCAGTGAGGTGCACCTCCCTTTGTCCAGGCCCTCCGAGCCGCCATCTGGGGATCCGCAGTAGTCAAGTCATCGCGGGATGGGAAGGCGCGCTACGTGACCCGGTCCATCCCATGGCCCCATGGATGCGAGACCTGCCCCCCTGGCCGGCGCCAGGCATTCGGCTGTGGTTGCTCGTCAGGCACTCCCTGGGGGCCGCAGGCTGCCTCTGACGGCTTCCTCGGTCAGGCTACCCAGAGATACCAGAGCGGGGACGCGGGCGGCGCCACGGACCCCCCATGGGACAGGACGTGCCCTCAGTGGTTCTACACGAGCCCGTTCATTCAGTCGGTTATGGATGAGCTCGAGGACTATCGCGGTGGCAGGTGGGGGCATGTGGACGACATGCCCGCCGATCTGGTAGGATATCTCAGGATCGCCCACGCGGAATTAACGGCGTGGGAAAACTACCAGCAGGGCACATAATGGCCAGCTACAGACAGAAGACGACCGGCACCGAGAACCTGATGGGCCACCGCGCGACAAGGCCACTTGTCCTGTCTGCTGTCGTCACCGCCAAGGCATCCACGGGTACACTGATCCGCAAACGGGGGCCCAACGAGACGGAGAGGCGCAGTGCTGGCGACAACGTCACGATCCTGAGATACCACGCAAAGCACGGCCGCAACGTGGTGTTTTTGGATGCCAAGGACGAGGCGCGCGGGATCGAGGCATGGCGTAGGGCGTGTGAGGCTGCAATTGACGGACAGGAACACGGGCTGATGCGCCACGCCGCCGCCGTCGCGCAGATCCAGGTGGATGCCATCCGCGAGCATGTCCAGCAGGGGCGCAGGGCCAGAGGGAGGGTGAAGCCGAACAAGCGGGGGACAGAAAAGCGCAAGGAGCGGGAGACCGGCAAAAAGGGGCTGCCGGTGCTGTACCGCACTGGCCAGCTAATGGAATCTCTGACAACATCCGTCCGGAAGCTGAAGGGGTAGCCCATGCCACTCGGATCAGACACCAAGCCTGTAATCACTCAGTGGATCCTGGATAACAAGGGAACCATCGCGAACATCGACAAGCAGGCCAGGGCTGTTCGGGCTGAAATGAAGGCCGAGCGCGATCTCACCCTCGTGGCGAAGAAGATGGGGATGCAGATCGATGCCAACGAGAAGGCGATCAAGGGAATGTCTGGGGCGATGGGGAAAATGGCCGTTGCGGCTGGCCTTGTGGTGGCCGGCGTATCCAAGCTGGTCAACGTCATGGGGGATGCCACCAGGCAGGCCCTGGACTATGAGGATTGGATCGGGAAAGACACTGAAGCCATCAAGGGCATGAGGACGGCCACCGCTGGCTTGATTTCGGACCTCGACCTGATGAAGGCTCGCACGCGGCTGATGAATGGTGATTTCAAGCTCACCGAAAAGCAGCTTGAGGCGGTGACAAAGGCGGCCATCCACTACACCAGAGTAAACAAAACGGAATTCGCAGAGTCCCTTAAAAAGGTGTCAGACGTCATCGTTCGCGGGTCCAGTCGCGGACTGAAAGATCTCGGCATTAATATGGACCTGCTGGGAAAGGCCACCACGAAGACCTCAGACGCTGTCAGGATGATCACTGGCCGCTTTGGCACCATGGACATCCAAGCTCTCAACACAAACGAGCGCCTGGACCAGGTCAAAAACGCCTATAACAACATCGTGGGCAGCATTGGATCTGCCATCCTGTCCAGCGATTTGTTTGTTTCGGCCATGAAGAAAATTGCGGACACAGCGCAGGCACTCATGAAGGGGATTGCTGCAAGCGGAGGGGCAAAGGGAAAAATATCAGACACGGGGAAGGAGATCGCCAGGGAGCAGGAGAGGCTTAAGGATTTAATGAAGGCACGAAAGGACTTCGGAAGGATTCGCCCGAAAACACCGGCGACGGGCCTTGGTTCTCTCGTGAGCGCAGCTACATACGCGGCAACTGGAACGAAGGCAATCCCAACAGGCAAGGATGAGATACTCAATCAGATTGCCACATCCAAAGCCAGGATCGGAATGTTGATGAAGCAGCAGCAATCCGAGATAAAGGCCATGAACGACATTGAGCGCGCCCGCGCTGCGCGTGACAATGCCGCCCGGGCTGCCGCAGCGAAGCGCGCGAACGAACTAAAAAGTAAGAATGCTGCGGCAAGGCGGGGGAAAAGGAAAACAGGCATCGATCTTCTACCCGCCGACGAAGAGAGGTTGCCCAGTGAATCGTCCATCATGAAGGACGTGTTTGGAATTGGCCCCGTAAAGCAAGTCGTGGACAAGGAGAAGACTGCCCACGACGCTGCCGCCATCTCCGCCCTGCGCCACGCTGACGCTCTGAAAGCAATCGCCGCAAGCATGGACCCAATCGAGCGCGGCTATCGCAAGACAGAAGCCGCAGCGCAAGCGCAGGCCGCTGCTGTGATCGCGTCGAATTCGGCCCTTGAGAATGCCAGCGCCATGATTCAGGACCAGGCTGTCACATCGCTGACAAACCTGGCCGGGGGCCTGTGGGCTGCGGCAGATGCAGCGATCCAGGGCGGGGAGGGCATGGGCGCTGCAGTGCTCAAGATGCTCAAGTCCACGCTGCTGGGAGTGGCACAGGAGGCCACCATCCGCGCCCTGATGGAGACGGCCCACGGTATCGCAACCCTGGCCGGCGTGGTGACTGCCCCCCTGGCTGCCGGGCACTTCGCCGCCGCGGGGGCTTATGCTGCCGTCGGTGTGGCCACGGGGGCTATCGGGCTCGGCATGAGCGCTGCCGGCGTGGGGAGTGGTTCCAGCAAGTCCAGCGCTGCAGCTTCCGGGGCAGGCTTCGGAACGCCCAGTAGTCAGGCATTCGGCAAGACAGTTGAGGACAAGCGCCCGCATTACATCAACGTCTACATGGGCGATCCCAACAGCCGCAGCGCGGCCCTGGTAGCGCGCAAGGAACTGCAAGTGGAGATGGCCGCATGACGCTGCAGCATTATCTCGGGACGCTGACCATCGACGGCGACTCCAAGGACTTCACCATCGACACGGACCCGAGCACGGGGCCGTTCGCCCTGGCGCTCACTGTCGGGGACTACTTCATCCATGGGTACACCGGGGAAGTGGCCGAGCAGATCTGCGAGCACCTCCAGGCTCAGATCCGCACGGTGGGTGCATTCGCCACCGCAACCGTCGCATTCGACAACAGTACCGCCCTTGTGACCATTGACTTCAAGGCCACATGCTCAGTCGTCTGGACTGACACAGACCTGCGCGACCTACTCGGCTTCACGGGCAACCTCTCCGGGGCCTCCGCCTACACCGCCACCAACGCCACAAGGGGTGTGTGGTCGCCCACCCTTGTGATGTCTGAATACCCCGGCGACCTGACCCGGCTGTGGGGGCAGCGCAGCACATCACGGATCGGGGTGAGCAGCGACGGGACCGTGTACAGTGCAGAGGGGACCATCCTCTATGATGGTGTCTACGGCTATCATCTCCTGCCCGAGGCGGACGTCATCACGACGAGCGCCACAGTGTGGGAGTCGCTGGAGCAGTTTTGGGAGGACTGCATCCACACCGGCAAGCCGATTCGCGTCTACCCTGACAAGACGGTCAACACCGCCTCGGACTACGTGACCGCGCTGATGAGCAGTCCAGATGGCAAGGTTGGCGGCTTCCATGACGGCATCGTTGCGAGGTGGCGCGAGAACTACAACGGCTTCTGGTCGGTCAACTTCATGCTGAGGAAGTACGTCACATGACCGTCGCTGCAGATCTGGCCACTGCTGCCGGTATCCACCGCCGCCTGTACATCAAGATCGACGGGCTGCCCGATACCCTGTGGCAGCCGGGGAACTACGCCCTCCCTGGCTGGGCCGGCCGGACTCACCGCGCGTGCCTGTCTGTCCGCTCTGAGTTCAGCTCCGATTTGGACCTCGGGGGGATGCAGGCCGGCATGAGCGCGATGGAGTTTGAGCTCAGCGACATCCAGGTTGCCGGGGTGTCCTACTTTGGCCAACTCTTCGCCCCGGCCCGATGGAGCGCGGCGGGCAACGACCACGCCCGTGTTGCCGCCGGGGGCGCGCCAGAGACGTACCTGGACGCTGACAGCGCGACGATTCCGCTGGTGGATTCGACCACCCTGGGGGCCACCGGCACAGGCTACATCGGGCAGGAGACGGTCTCATGGACGGGCAACGCCGCCAATACGCTGACCGGTGTCACCAAGGGACTGTATCCCTGCGTAGGAAGCGGCCAGTACGGGTACACGTACAAGCGGCCAGAGCTTGCCACCAAGGGCGCATCCATGCACGTGGGCGAGGTGCCCTACTCCTGGCTGGGTCGCCGGGTGGCTCTGTACGTCCACACCTATGATAAGTCATCAGCCGACTGGCAGCCCGAGGCACAGGGGGCGTTATTGTGGTGCGGGCGGATTAGTGACGAGATCCGCCAGGACGGGGCCACGGGCGCATGGGTGCTGAGTTGTGTTTCAATTTTGGACGATCTCGACGTGGAGATCGCGGCGGACATGCCCGAGGGGCGGCTGAACAAGATCAACCTCCAGGGGGAGCACGGGCGCAAGTTCCGGGTGGCATACACGTCCGGTGGGTATTGGGTGGAAAACATCGTCATCAACAAGGGTGCATATACCCCGGCCGAACTGTTCAAGGAGGTGAATGCCCAGATGCAGGCCAGCGCGTTTTGGGCCGCCGGCCTCTGGGTATGGGTGGAACTCAACGAGAAGACGGGCAAGTCCAGACTCGGCGCGCGGACATCCGCCGGCCTCGGTGACGTCAACGTACTGATCCACTCCACCGACAAGCACTTTTGTCATGCGATGTGCGCGCTCGGCTTCGAGGAAGACGGCAGCGGGGTGATCTTAAATAGCAGTGCGCAGTCAAGTGGGGCCGCATATAAAGACGGCACATGCTTTGAGACCTATCACCCACTGTCGCAGGACTGCAACGG
>CALEMW010000199.1 GCA_937910695.1 uncultured bacterium | reverse complement strand
TGCGGATGCTGGCCAAGCTGGCGCAGCCGGTGGAGGAGTGGCGCAAGCTCCAGCGAAACGCTCCAGTCAGGATCGGTGGATCGCATCCTCGCTTCGGTTTTGCCCCTATCGTAGCTGGCTTCCTCTGGTCGGTCGGAGCTGTCATCGTCCTGATCTGTGTCGGGACCGCTGCCGCCAAGATTCTGGCGGCGTCCAGCATCGAGGTCAAGAAGACCGAGATCGATTTCCAGGGTGCCTGGGACGAGTCGGCGCGGTGGGCCCAGGACGCGCTGAACGATCCCAGGCTCACTCCTGCCGAGCGCAGGAAGCTGCTCTCCTACCTGGAGCAGCACGAGAAGAACCGCCCGAAGCCCAGCGGTGGCGACCCCCTGGTGGTGATGGAGAAGCTCATCGAGGCGGCGGTGCCCATGGCCATGATCGGCATGGCCGTGGTCTTCGGCGCTCCGCTGATCAGCCAGGCCGGTAAGGCTGCGGGCGAGAGCGTGGCCCGCTTCAGGAAGCGCCGCGCCGAGCAGGAGTGAAGGATCATGCGTAGCTACTCCAAGCCCGTGTTTCGTCGTGCTCGTGGCATCGGCTTCGTCATGGTGGCGATCAAGATCGGCTGGGAGGCTGTCTGTCGTCAGTGCTCGAGCTGTCACGGCTGTCGGTAGCCGTCATGTCGTTCCCGCTGCTCACCAAGTCCCAGCTCGAGGGCATCCTCGTCTCGGAGTACGGGGTGAACCCTGGCCGGGCCAAGCGCGTCGTCCAGGCGTTCCTGGCGAAGCACGGAGATCCGCCATCCGAGGACGACCACCCGTTCTGGTACGCCTGGGAAGCCGAGATCGACATGCCCTTCGGGACGGCCAAGAACGTGCGCCTGCGGCTCGCTGCGGAGCGCCAGGTGGCCCGCAGGCAGGCCGAGGTCGAGCGCCTGGCCGCACGTCGTCGGGAGCTGGACCCAGGGCCTGTGGCCCCCTCACGGCGCGCTGCGTCGGCCTGGGCTCGCACCAGCGCCATCCGAGGTCCCCTGTGGCACGCCACCCGCGCCGGGCCGCTCATCATGGCCGAGGGCCTGCGGAGCCGCAAGACGCTCATGGCCATGGCCCAGGCCGCGAAGCAGCAGCGGGCGCACAGGCGGATCGAGACGCTGGGGGGCGGTCCTGACAACGTGGTGTCCGTCTCTCCCAACCGCAAGGCCACCCTGCGGATCGCGGCGGCGCTGGCCGCGCTGAACGAAGCGTGGGATCGTCCTGCCGAGGTCTACGCCTGGTTCGACCGGCACTGGTTCGACTGGATCGACAAAAACGTACACGAAATACCTGACTACACGCCGCGCCAGGTGAGGTCCATGGTGCGCGTTCGGTTGGGCGGCTGGAGACGGCACGACCTGTCTCACGACCCCGAGCACCTTCGGACGAACCTCAACGACGCGGCTCACTTCTTCGGCATGGTGAAGGGGCTCCCGCTCGCGTTCCGGGTGCCTTGGATCATGCGCCTGCCCCAGCGGGTTCCTCCCGAATGGATCGGGACGGTGGAGACGCGGGCCTGTGTCGATCAGGTCCACCTCACCAGCGGTTCCTACGACACCCGAGGTCGGATTTCGGATGATCATGGCTGGGATCTGCAATCCTTCGCGGTTCGCTGCCCGACCGAGCGGGGCGGCGGTCGCGAGAACTACATGAGTGGCTACTCCAAGCCCATGGTGCGCTTCATGCTGAAGGCGGCGGTGGCGACCGACACCGGCAACAGATTCGAGGCCGACGAGCTGCGGCTGTGCGAGAGTGATCTGACGGTGGTGGCCTTCGAGCCCATGCTCGACTGGCGGCGGGTGCTGAAGCCCGGCGAACGACAAGGATGAGGTGGACCATGTGGCCCTTCGGTTCCAGAGACTCCCGACCTACACTGATCGTCCTCCCCGAGAACCAGGACGGCCTGGCGCAGTATCGACGCTGCGTGCTGGCGGTCTACGAGCGGTTCGTGGACGGCGGCCAGCCCGAGGGGCGCGAGACGCTCTCTCGCGCCTTCGCCATCTGCACCAAGCAGCTCCAGAAGTACGGCTACCTCCAGCCCGGCTCCAGGCGACCGACCATGAAGGGGCTCGAGGCGTCCATCCTGAAGGCGGCGGACTACGAGCACGTCGAGAAGATGGTGCGGTACGAGCAGGCGCTGGCCAGGGCCAGGAAGCCCGAGGTGCGCCGCAAGCTGGATCTGAACGATCTGTTGCGCCAGGCTCGCGCCAGCGTGGCGAAGGACAAGCTGCGGGGTGCCGCGAACAGCCTCCTCCCGGTCGTGAGCCAGCTCGGTTCCGCCGACCGCGTGGCCTTCGGGGCCATCCAGAAGAAGGCCACCGCGCTGCAACGTGCCGCCAGCCAGGTGTTCTCCTGCGACACCGCCTTCGGGGACTGCGACCTGGAGCGGCCTTCCAGGGGCCACTGCCTGCTCGCCACCATGCTGCTGCAAGACATCGTGGGCGGCAAGGTGATGGAGGGCTCGGTGCAGGGCATCCCGCACTACTGGCTCCGTGTGCGCGGTTTCGACATCGATCTGACCGCAGATCAGTTCGGCAAGCGGGGCATGGTGGTCAACAAGGGACCGCTATACGGGAAGTCCCGCGTGTTTCCACGCAAGCGCGGTGAGCTGCTGGAGAACGTCGCCACCAACGTCGAGGCCAACGCCATGTACCTGATCTTCGCCCAGAGAGCGCGAGCCCAGGCGTCCAAGAGGGGATACGGGGATCTCTTGGAGGTGTGAATGATCGCGGACGCAGGCAGGGTGACGGTGGGCCTGAACGAGGACGACACCGGACAGGTGGCCGTGGCGCTCGCGGAGGCGCGCAGCGCGCTCTCTCTGCTGCGCTCGAGGGCCAAGCCAGAGCTGCACGGGCTGCTCGAGCGGGTCAACGTGGTGGTGCTGTCCGGTCCCTGGGGCCGATGGAATCGCTACGACGCCCAGGTCTGGGTGGGCCTCGGTGCGCGGGTGGACCCGAGCCTGCTGACGACCTTCACGGCGAACCTGAACCGCGACGACTGCACCGTGTCGATGTACGACCGGGTCGACCCTCCCATCATGCTCGAGTCCTGGCGGCTGCTGCCCAGCTACGACGGGGTGAAGAACTCCGACACCGAGAAGCTGCGGAAGGCTTCCACCAAGCTCCGAAAGCTGGGTATTCTGTACCACCCCCACGCCGCGTCCAGGCGCGGGCTCGACTACCTGCTGACCAGGCGCTCTGTGCGACTGGACGGTCTGGCCCTGGTCCCGGTGAAGCGATGAAGCCCAAGCCCCAGCTCTCGTTGTTCCCCGATCTCCCGAAGCTCGACGACGGGGTGATCGCCTACGCTTCCGGCCTGTCCACGATGGGCGAGATCGTGGGGTTCGCGGAGCTGGGCTGGAACGTCGGGGTGACGGGAGGCAACTGCTCGAGGACCCCTCCG
>CALEMW010000198.1 GCA_937910695.1 uncultured bacterium | reverse complement strand
AGATCGTCGACGTCACCGACAACTTCGCCTCCTCGATCGTGAGCGCCGCCGAGCATCCCGACGCCGTGGGCCAGGTCGACGCCTTCTGCACCACCATGGCCCTGGAGATCGTCACGCCGACCGCGCTGAAGGTCGTGATCGGCTGCGGGAAGATCGCCTGCGGCGCCGTCCGCTACGAGATCGACGTTCTCGACGAGGGCTACCGCGCCGCCGTCGCCGAGCGGTTCCTCACCGGCCACGGTTCCCTGCTCGAGACCTACCGGAACTACCTGCGGGGCGTCACCCCGTTCTATCAGTGGGGCGCCGCGAAGGAGCTGGGGCTGCGGGAGGATCTGGGCAACCTGGACGAGGTCTTCAAGACCGAGCGTGCGCTGATGACCCAGTGGGACAGGTACGCGAACTTCGTTCCGACCTCGGTGGGGCTCACGGGCGAGAACCTGGCCTCGACACAAGACAACCTGAAGGCCGCCGGCGACTCCCTGCGCGTCGAGTTCGGCCGCCAGCGCGAACAGCGGATCGTCCTCGAGGCCGCCGACTACGCACGGGCCCACAAGGCCGACATCGACCGGCGCATCGCCGAGAACATGCGGGCCTTCGGGCGGGCCGCCGCCGTCGTCCTCGACCTGGCCGCCCAAGAAGTGACGTTCACCGGCTACATCTCAGCCGACGACGACGCCGACCTCTCCGGCCAAGACCTGTACCTCTCCATCTCCGGTCCCAACCTGCCGGGGGCCGACGCGATCAGGGTGCAGGACGCACGGGTGAGCGACTACGGGGACTACGAGATCACTGTGAGCGGCCTGCGGCCCGGCATGACGACCCTCGAGTTCGCCGCCGCGCGCCTGTCGCGCAGCCGAGATGTGCAGATCCGCGGCGGCGTGTTCCTGTACCGGTCCGACCCGATGCCGTTGCCGGGCTTCGCCGAGGTCTTCGCGGCCTTCGACCGTGGCGCGTGGAACGAGGTGCGGTCACCCGGCGACGAGATCGACCTCGACGTGGTGCTGCACGCCACCGGCGACATGCCCCGCATCCCCAAGGGGAACCCCGCCGAAGCGCCCGGCATCGCCCGCGCCATCGCCGCGCAGCCGACGAACGCCGGCAACTACGACCACCGGCTCTCGGTGTTCTACGCCTACTTCGAGTCCGTGAACGAGATCGACCGCGAGGCGGTGTTCCATGACAAGTCGTTCGCAAAGGTGCTGAAGACGCTTCAGGACATCAGGCTGGAGGAGGGGGAGGCGGCCGAGTTCCGGGTGATGGATCATCTGTTTTCGCAGGTGAGGTTGTTGCTGCATTGACGAGGCTTTGTGGGGGAGTCCAGACGTCTGGACTTTTGCCGAGTGAGACACTCAGGAAGGGAGTTCCCCTGCAGCGGCCAGCCGTGAAATACTGATCACGGTGAAATCAGTATGACGAGATCTCTAAACTGCCGAAATAACACCTAACTGTCATGATAACAGCTGGATAGTGGATCATAGGCAATAAGTATCATGCAACCTGCGCTCGGCAATCGAGGCGCTCCTCTGTCATTTCGCCCTCCACGACTCCAGCAATGGGGCCGGGATTTGATTCTCCCCGGCCCCAATTCCGGATATCCCACCACTCACCTCGTCACGACAAGCTCCCGCGTCATCACCCGATGCACCCCGCCCTCGCTCATCATCAGACGCGCAAAGTAGAGGCCGCTCGCCACCTCGGCGCCGCGATCGTCGCGGCCGT
>CALEMW010000197.1 GCA_937910695.1 uncultured bacterium | reverse complement strand
ACTAGCGAGGCGGAAGA
This sequence comes from uncultured bacterium, assembly GCA_937910695.1. Taxonomy (GTDB): domain Bacteria; phylum Krumholzibacteriota; class Krumholzibacteriia; order LZORAL124-64-63; family LZORAL124-64-63; genus CALEMW01. The sequence goes on along the minus strand of CALEMW010000197.1, from coordinate 3,485 downwards.
CATGTATCTCGAGATCATCCGAGACGCGGCGTTCTACAGGGTCCTGTTCGCGATCGACCAGGACCTGGCCGAGGAGACACGGCGTGAGGGCTGCCCTTTCTGCGGTGGTGCCCTCCACTATGCGAAGTACCCGCGGGTGGGTCGTGGCGGACCCGACGGGCTGCCCGGCGAGCTCCGTCAGCGACTCGGGCTGTGCTGCGGCCGGCCTGGTTGCCGGAGGCGCGTGCTTCCGCCATCGTGCCTGTTCCACGGCCGGCGCTGGCACTGGGGGGCGGTGGTGCTGGTCGCGATGACCTTGCTGCAGCAGCGGACGTCAGGCTGGAACGTGGACCGCCTGATGGGCAAGCTCGGCATCAGCGCGTCGAGGACGACGCTGGTGCGCTGGCTACGGTACTTCCGAGCGTCGTTCCCCAGCTCGGCGTGGTGGCAGCGGATCCGCGGCCGCGTCGGTGCCGAGGTGGGAGACGCCGGGCTCCCGGGGAGCCTGGTCGCTCACTTCGAGCGGGCCACCGGTGACCCGGCGCGCGGGCTCGTGGCCAGCTTGCGGTTCCTGGCCCTTGGCGGTCACCCCCCGCCCGGGCGGCACGCATGACGAGGGCCGATCGAATCCACGCAGAGAGTGAGTACATGGAAGCATTCGCGACCCCATAGGCAGCCCGAGTCCCGATGAACCGACCTCCATGGAGGAGGCTGGACCCCATTCGGACTCGGAGCCGAGATGAGCGACAAGACGCCCCCTCACCCCGCGCTGCTGTGGGCCCGTTGGCGTTTCTCGATCATCAGCGGCCTGCTGGTTCGTCCCCCCGCTCCTGGGCAGCTGGGCCATGAGCTCCAGCAGCTCGCCGCGACCCCGTGGCGACACCCCATCGACGAAGGCTGGATCACCTGCGGCCGCTCGACCATCGAGCGCTGGTACTACACCGCCCGCGACGCCCACGACCCCATCGGGGCGCTGACCCGCAAGGTCCGCAGCGACGCCGGCACGACGAGCGCGATGTCCCGGCCGCTGCTGGTCGCGCTGAAGGACCAGTACACGGCCCACCCGAGCTGGACCTACAAGCTGCAGGCCGACAACCTCGCCGCGCTCGCCGACGAGGATCCCGAGCGGTTCGGCCCGGCCGTCTCCGAGAGCACCGTCCGCCGTCGCATGAAGAAGCGGGGCTGGATCCCCCGGAAGCGACGGCGCAACCCGACCCCTGGGCAGCGAAAGGCCGAACTGCGCCTGGAGAACCGCGAGGTGCGCAGCTTCGAGGCCACTCACGTACACGCCCTGTGGCACTACGACTTCCACGAGGCCAAGAAGCTTCGAGTGGTGGACGCCGACGGCGGCTGGCACACCCCGTTCGCCCTGTGCATCCTGGACGACTGTTCGAGGCTCGGGTGCCATGCCCAGTGGTACCTCGCCGAGAACGCGGAGAACCTCGTCCATGGCCTCGAGCAGGCCTGCTGCAAGCGTGGGCTCCCTCGCGGTGCGATGCACGACAACGGTGGCGCGATGCGGGCCCAGGAGACCACCAACGGCCTGCAGGACTTGTCCATCACTTCGTTCCCGACCCTGGCGTATTCGCCCTACCAGAACGGAAAGGGCGAGGCGATCTGGGAGCAGTTCGAGGGGCGCCTCCTGGCCATGCTCGAGGCCGTCGAGCCGCTCACGCTGGGGTTCCTCAACCTGGCGACACAGGCCTGGATGGAGATGGAGTACAACCGCACGAAGCACGAAGAGATCGGCATGGCGCCGCTGGAGCGGGCGCTGTCGGGCGAGAGCGTCGCCAGGCCGGCCCCTGACCTCGAGACCTTGCACCTCGCGTTCTCGGCTCGGGTCACTCGGACCCAGCGCCGTAGCGACGGCACCATCTCCCTCGAGAGCGTGCGCTTCGAGCTGCCGTCGCACCTGCGGACCTTGGAAAAGGTGTGTGTGCGGTATCGCTCGTGGGACCTCACACGCGCCTGGATCGTCGACGAGCGCACCAGCGATGTCCTCGCACGGGTCCGCCCCCAGGACAAGATCAAGAACGCCGACGGACGCCGCAGGACGCTGGAGCCGCTCGACGAGCTGCCCGAGTCCACGACACCGACCGACGACAACCCGGTCCCTCCGCTCATGCGCCGGCTGCTCGAAGAGTATGCCGCGACGGGGTTGCCGGCCGCCTACCTACCCAAGGACGAGGCCGTGTTGGCCTGTCCGTCCACACCACGAAGAGAGGATGGCTGACATGCCCGACCCCCACCTACTGGCCCGCTATGGCCTGAAACACAACCCCTTTCTACCAGCGATTCCGGCCGATGCGCTGTGGTCACCTCCGGGGCTCGACGACTTCTGCTTCCGCGTCGAGAACCTGGTCATCGACGGCGGCTTCGCCCTGATCACGGGCGATCCGGGCCTCGGCAAGTCCAAGGCCCTGCACCTGCTGGCCCAGCGGCTCGACCAGGTCGGCGAGGTCGTCGTCGGCGTCATGGAGCGTCCCCAGAGCGCGCTCGGAGACTTCTACCGCGAGCTGGGCCAGCTCTTCGGGGTCGACCTGTCGCCCGCCAATCGCTACGGCGGCTTCAAGGCGCTCAGGGCCCGCTGGCGCGCCCACATCAAGAGCTCCCTGTTCCGCCCCGTGATCCTCATCGACGAGGCGCAAGTGGTCGCCAGTGGCTGCCTCGACGAGCTGAGGCTGCTGGGCAGCACCCACTTCGACTCCGAGCTCCTGCTCACCACCGTCCTGTGTGGCGACAACCGGCTCGGCAAGCGATTCCGCACGCCAGAGCTGTTGCCCCTCGGGAGCCGGATTCGCACCCGGCTGGTGCTCGAGCCTCTCGCCAAGGGCGACCTCCTGGACTTCCTCGAGCACCAGCTCGCACACGCGGGGGCGCCACACCTCCTCACCGACGACCTGAAGAACGTCCTCGTCGACCATGCCGCGGGCAACCCTCGCGTCCTGACCAGCATGGGCGCTGACCTTCTCAGCGCCGGGGCGGCTCGGGACAGCAAGCAGCTCGACGAGAAGCTCTTCCTCGAGCTCTACGCTCGAGCACCGCGCAAACAGGCAAGGCCGAGGAAGGCGTCATGAACGACACACGGATCCGCATCGACAGAGAGGCCCGCGCTGGCGCCATCCTCAGGCTGATCCTCCGAGAGCACTCACCTCGAGAGGCCATCGAAGCCGCATACGTTCTGCAGGCTGCCATCGACGTCTTGTGGGACACGCACGGCTCAGGCATGGCCGTCCTCATCGACCTCGACCGTGACCACCAACTCTACTGTCAGCGCTTCGATGTCCACCTCGCCAGCAAGGAAGATCTGCCCTTCTGACGACCCTTGCGATGGGGGGGGCAACCAGTTCCAGGGCCGCGCGCCGACGAAGCGTCGGCGCTGGGACTCAGCTTCGCCGGCGTACATCGAGAAGCGTGACGGAGAGTCCATCAGAGAGCGAGACGCCTCTCAAGCCAGGCTCGGCGCACCTTGCCGGGGTTGTCGGGGTCGGGCAGCCAGGGGCCGG
>CALEMW010000196.1 GCA_937910695.1 uncultured bacterium | reverse complement strand
CGGGGCATATGCGGGAAACGCTGGCCTGGCCGAAGCGTCGGCAGCGGGCGGCGGAGCGGCTGGCCGTGTTTGTAGTGTGGTGGAATTATGTGCGGACGCGGTGGGCAAAGCGGTGCTGGGAAAGTCCGGGGATGATCAAGGGGGTCGTGTCGAGGCTCATGTCGGTCGAGCAAACATTGGAGGCCAGGATTTTCAGGACTCGGATTGAGTTGTCTGAACGTTGGGGGCGTTACTACGAGGCGGAAGTCAAGACTAGGGCTTTGCTGGTACAGAAGACTCATACTTTGAAATATGCATATTAGAATGGCATCGAGTGATACCTAGAGTAATCGTGAAGTTGGGATACACAATTTCGAGGGGAGAACCTATCAGTCGAGGGCGCCCCGGAGAGAGAGAACTCTCTTCTCTAGGATGCTGCCGTCATCGGCGTGGACTCGATCGAGGAGATTCTGTGCCTCGGCGCCGCGGTCGGTCTCGCTCAGCAGGAGAGCGAGGTTGAAGCAGGCGACGCCGTCGTCGCCGTCATGGTCGAGGAGGTCGCGAAGGATGACTTCGGCCTCGTCCAGCCGGCTGGAGCGATAGGCCGTCAGGGCTTCGATATGGCGGGCCCACGGTTCTGATCTGATGGATAGCGGCTGCGACTCCAGGAGAGCCCGGGCTTCATCGACGCGCCCCGAAGCCAGCATGGCCAGAAGTGTGCGCTCGCCGTGTTCGGGATCGTCGGCAATGGCGTCGAGTGGAATCTGATATTGAACGCCGGATCTGAGCGTAGCCACTTCCAGGAAGGGCCGGGTTGCCGATCGGGCCACCACGAATCCCGTTGTCGACTGCTCGTCGAGCAGAGCATGCACGGACTCGGGTATATCGAAGGTACGGGGCCCGCTGATGGTCACCAACAGGACGACAGCCAGGGAGATCGCCGCCAGAGTTGCGGAACCGAAGGCCCAGGCGGGGCGACGCCACCAGGGGGGCGTCGCGTCGGTCCGCGGAATCGGAATCGTCTCGGCGGCCGGGGTTGCGCTTTCCACTGATTCCAGACCGAGAATCATCGTCACGTCTTGAAACGCCACAAGGCACCGACGGCAACCGGCCAGATGGCGAAGCTGCTCGGGAGCAACGGCATCATGCCCGTGATCGATGATGCGGGCGATCAGGGAGGGGTTGAGATGTTCGTTCACCATGGTCCGTTCCGTTCTCCGATCGAATATGCCCGGGCGGTGCGAAGCGATCAATACTATTGGACGGAATGAGTCCAGAAATCCCCTAAGAGAATGCACAACCCGAGCAGCCCCGTGGACAGGCCGGCGGCCGTGAGGAGTCGGCGCAGAGTTCTCAGAGAGCGATCGAGCATGGTGTATACGCGACGAGCGCTCTGGAGGCCGAGAACGTCGGCGATCTCTTTGGCCGACATGTTCCGTTCGTACTTCATCTCCAGCATCAGGCGTTCGTCGTCGGGCAGTTCCTTGCGGTACTCCGCCAAGGCCGCAAGGGTACGGTGAGTGCGTTCTTCGCGGTGGTCGAATTCAAGGTCCAGGGTTGCGGATCGTTCGGCGGCCTGGCGCCTCATTTCTGCGTGGAACTCCAGGAGGCGTCCGTCGTCGGGTCCGATCATGGCGCCTGGTCGGTCCCAATGGATTCGGTGCAGGGTGCGGGGGTCGAGAACATCGAGAATCTCGCCCAGCAGGGTGGCTATGGCGTCGTCGGCTGTGATCAGATCCATGCGCAGCAGGGCGGCGCGGACTTCGGAGTACGGCAGGCCGTCGATAAAATAGAGGCGGAATAATTCTCGGTGGGTACGGCCCAACTCGCAGACTGAGTGGGGAACAGAGCGTCGTCCCAAGCGCTTACGGCGCAGGTCGATGGCCTTGTTGCGGGCCATGGCGATGAGCCAAGTGCGTAGCGAAGATCGACCGTCGAAGGATTCGAACGCACCGGAATCGAGTTCCTCGAGGACCTCGGTGCACACGATCTGGGCGTCTTCCATGCAGCGCGTAACGCGAAAGGCGGTCCGTTCGATCGCGTCGAGATGATCCTGATCGAGTCGGTCCAACGTCATGCAGCCCCCCGCATTTGATCTCTGAGAAGATACCATTTTTCGAACTCAGAGTCCAGATGGAGCCGCGTCTGGACCCGGAATCCGTTCATTCACCTGGAACTTTCGCGTGACCGGTTATATTCTCGACCCTCCGGCGGCCGTCGAGTTTGTGAGTTCGACGGTACGATCTGCACCCTGAGACAATCGACAGCATACGGAGATCCATGTTCGAGCGACTCGGGCGGACCGTGAGGTCCCTCAACCCCTACCGCGACGGTCCGTTGAGCAGGGCGGTGCGACAGCATCGGCTGTTGTTTTTTGTGATGTTCTTCGGGGTGATTGCGGCGTTGTCGGTGAGTTTGTCGTTTGTGATCAGGTTCAAGTGGTCATGGCTGGTCGTCGACGACAGGTGGCCCCAGTGGTGGCGCACCATGCTGGTGCTGGCCGTGCCGGTGAGGCTCGCCCTGTTCTACGTGTTCGGTATCCATCGCGTGTCCTGGCGTTTCGCATCGCTGCGCGATCTGCCGCCTCTGGTGTATTCCACGCTGGCCGGGTCGGTCGTCATAGCCATGTCGCTCATGTGGTCTCACCAGGGAGCATTCCCGAGATCCGTGATCATCATCGATACCGTGCTGTGCCTGGTTTTTACCCTGTTCGGCCGATATGCGTATCGCATTCTCGACGGAATCCTGTCGGTGCTGCGCCCCGGGCCCCAGCTGAGGGTGGTGATCGTCGGCGCCGGCGAGGCGGCCAACCTCGTACTCGAAGCCATGATGACGCCGCGGCTCAACGACTTCAAACCCGTGGGCATCGTCGACGACGATCCGCTGAAGAACGGTACGACCCTCCACGGCATCCCCGTTTCGACCCCTGTCGACAAAGTGATCGAGGTGGCGCAGAAAAACCGCGCCGATGCCGTGATCCTGGCCATGCCTTCGGCCTCGACCAACCAGATCTACCGCATCGTGAAGCTGTGCCGCGACACGGGACTCCCCCTGAAGACGACGCCGGATATCTGGCAGGTGCTCCAGAGCAGCGAGGCCGTGACCCGCATCCAGGATTTTTCGCTGGACGATCTGCTGAACCGCCGCGTTGTGCGTACCGATGTGCCGGAGATTCGGAAGCTCATCGAGGGGCGGGCGATTCTGGTGACGGGGGCCGCAGGCAGCATCGGTTCGGAGCTGTGCCGTCAGATCGTGGACCAGGGATCCGCCTTGCTTGTGTGTATGGACAAGGACGAGAACGGCTTGTTTCGGCTGGATCAGGAATTGAGCACCGCTCATCCCGGCGCACGCCTCGCGTTTTTCTTGGGCGACATCAAGAACGAAGAGCGCATGGACATGCTGTTCAGTTTGTACAGTCCAGAGGTCGTGTTCCACGCGGCGGCATACAAGCACGTTCCGATCCTCCAGTACCACCCCACCGAGGCCATCCGCAACAACGTGGGGGGCACGCGCAACGTGGCCCGGCTGGCTCAGAAACATGGCGTGAACCGCTTTGTGATGATCAGCACCGACAAGGCCGTGCGGCCGACCAGCGTGATGGGCGCGACCAAGCAAATCGCCGAAAAGGTGATCCGCGGCCTGGGGCGCGCCGAACCCGACGGCACGCGTTTTTCGACCATCCGCTTCGGCAACGTGCTCGGTTCGGCCGGCAGCGTGGTGGAGCTGTTCCTCAAGCAGATTCGTGACGGCGGTCCGATCACCGTGACCGACGCCCGCATGGAACGCTTCTTCATGACCATCAGCGAGGCCGTCCACCTCGTGCTCTTCGCCGCGACCATGGGCGAAGGCGACGACGTGTTCATCCTCGACATGGGCGAACCCGTGAAGATCGACCAGTTGGCGCGTCAGATGATCCAGTTCGCGGGGCTCACTCCGGACATCGACGTGTCGATCGTCTACACCGGATTGCGCCCCGGCGAAAAACTCTATGAGGAGTTGTGGACCGAAGACGAGGAGCCGCTGCCGACATCGAATCCCGGCATTCGCAAGACGCCCAGCGGGCAGCCGCTGCCCGAGGGAATGGACTTGGAAGTGGATCGGTTGCTCGCCGCGGCCAGGTCCAACAACATGCGCGAGAGCTGGACGCATCTGCTGGAGCTGGTGCCGGACTTCCAGGGGCAGACGCGGGAGGCGGCGGAGAATACGCCGCCGGAGGACGACATTCCGCCTTCGGGCGGGCTGACATGATTCCGGAGATGCCGTCGCTGCGCAGGAGCTTCAGCTGGATGCTTGTGGGCAACATCTTGTACGCAGCTTGTCTTTGGGGAATCGTCTCGTTGCTGACGAAACTCGGTTCACCGGAAGCCCTTGGTCGCTATGCCTTGGCGACGGCCGTTGCGACGCCGCTGATCATCTTTGCGAACTTGCAGCTCAGGCCGATCTTGGCGACCGACTGCGAGGATCAATACGCTTTTTCCGAGTATCTGGCGCTACGATTGATTTGTCTGCCGGCCGCGCTGCTCGTTGTTGCCTTGATCTCCATCTGTTTGTACTCCGGCGCTCAGCTTGCTGCAATTCTCCTGTTCGCCTGTCTGCGCGTTCTCGACGGACTGAGCGACATCGTCCATGGATATGTGCAGAGATATGAACGCATAGACATCATGGCGACTTCCCTCGCTCTCAAAGGGATCGGCTCTCTTGCTCTGTTCACCGCCTTGTTCCTTCTCACCGGTGATCTGCTGCCGGCGCTGGCAGGTCAGGCCGCCGCGGGCGGCCTGGTCTTTCTGGTGTGGGACCTCCCTCGCATCAAGGGCGTCATGAAAACCGCCACAGGGACGGTCTCTTTAAAACCGCATTGGAACATGGGCCGTCTGCGGACCCTCGCATGGACATCACTGCCGCTTGGGTTGGCCATGTTGTTCATTCAGCTGCGCAATACGATTCCCCGTATGATTCTCGAAAATGAACGGGGCGAGGCCGAACTGGGCCTTTTTGCGGCCATGGCCTATCTGATCATCATTGGAAACACCGTTGTCATGGCTCTTTCGCAGTCCAGTCTCGCTCGTCTTGCTCGGGCCTATGCGGTGGACGATGCGCAGAGTTTTCTGGGAGTCGTGAAAAAGCTCATATCTGTGGGGGCGGTGCTCGGTGCAGGTGGATTGCTGGTTGCCTTGTTGGGAGGGGAGAAACTCCTGACTCTGATCTACACGGAAGACTATGCCCGGCAGGGTGGCGTATTCATAATCATCATGCTGGCCGGAGGGTTGTACTACGTGGGGACCATGCTCGGGCCTGCAGCTACGGCCTCGGGAGCCTATCGTGAACAACTCGCCATCCAGGGAGCACATGCTCTTGTCTTGCTGGTCCTTGGCTTCCTTCTCATTCCTGCCCATGGTATGTTGGGGGCGGCTTGGACGATGGTCGCAGGTGCCTTGTTGGTCACAGCGTCATACGGCGTTGTGACGTGGCGCGCGGTGAGGCGAATGAAGGCGAGGTCTGCGACGTGAGCATCCTGTTTGATCTGGCTGCGACTCAGCCCTTGCGCGGTCAGGCGCACGGCGGGGCTGAGTACGCAAAGGCCTTATTCAAGCAACTCATTGCGTGGGCCGGTCCTGGTCGAATCAAGGGATGCTACGATCCTCACCGCCCCCTAGAGCCGGATGTACGCGAAGTGGCGCTCGCTGGCCACGTGGCTCTCCTGGAGCGACCCGCCACCTCGGCGATTGGACGGTTGGCGCAGGACCATGGCTGTGATCGGTTGGTTTCGGTGATGCCGTACGATCTGCACGACGCCGACCTCACGGGCCTGGATGTGTTTCTGACGGTCCACGGCCTGCGCTTCGTTGAGTATCCTGTCGACTCCCAGGGATGGCGCTATACCGGCGGCATAGCCGAACTGGTGAAGTGGATGATCAAGCTGAGTCTGCCGGGGGTCTATGCAGCCAGACAGCGCGGGTTCTTGGATCGCGTGCTGAACTTGCCGGCTCGTAGCCTGACGATCGTAGTTCCATCTCAACATACCCGCTTCTCGATCCTGGACGAATTTCCCAACTTCGATACGACCCGGATCAGGGTTCTGTACTGCCCGGAAACCGCGGTCTCGCTGGTGGAGCCGACAGAACGAGATGTCAGGCAGATTGGCGCCCTGGAGCCGAAGCGCTACATCCTGATCGTCTCGGGCAGTAAGTGGATTAAGAATGCATATCGCGCCCTGGAGGCGGCCGTTGGTGTCATCGAATCTCAAGGCTCAGGCGAAGGTCTGAAGCTGGCGATTGCAGGTGGCGCGCCCAGGAAAATGCCAAAGCGGTGGCGGCGCCATGTTGTCGAACTCGGGCGGCTTTCGACTTCCGATCTCGCCATCTGCTACCGGGACGCCTTCTGCCTCATGTATCCTACGCTCAATGAGGGATTCGGCTATCCACCGCTGGAAGCCATGGCTCGAGGCACACCAGTGCTTTGCTCCGCCATCACATCTACGACCGAGGTGCTCGGCGACGCGGCCGTCTATTTTGCGCCGAAATCCATTCAAGAGATGAGGGTCCGACTTCGCATGCTGCTGGAGGACGACGGACTCCGCGCCGAGTACGCCGCCCGGGGCAGGGCGCGTCACGCGCTCGTGGCGGAGCGGCAGCGTCGAGACCAGGATGAGCTCTGCGCTCTCATTGTCGGGGCACGGGTCGGAGCATGAGGGCGAATGGCCTGATGATCCTGGTCGGCCTGATCGTTTTCGGCCTCGTCGTCGGTGCGATCAGCCCGCTTACGCCGGTGCTGCTGATCGCCTACGCAGCGATCACCTGGTCTCTGGCGCGCCTTGTGCTCACACCGGAACGTGCACTGCAGCATATGACGGTGTTCACGGTCTACGCCTTTGCGGCTCTGGCTATCTATCTGGCACAGCTCTGGACGTTGCCCTCGTACTATGGCTTCTCTGGCGGCTTCGGCGTGGGAACGGACGACAGTTTTTTCTACTCGCTCGTAGCCAGGACCCTGCCTGACGAGTTCCCTCTTCGGGCGGGTAATTACATTCCCGAGCACAGCTATGCCGACCTGCTGCGCATTCCCGCACGATTGGTCTGGGCGCTTGGTGGGACCCTCCATCCCCTCGATCTTTTGCTGTTCAATGCCGCGGGACTCGCCGCCCTGCCGTCGATGACGCGGGAGCTTGGGGAGCGCGTCGGGCTTGACGCCCGCTCGGCGGGGCTGGCGTTTCTGTTGATGGCGGTCTGCCCGTTCACCGCCATCAACGGTCTGGTTCTGGTCAGGGATGGGTGGCAGGCCGTCTTCTTCACGGGCTGCCTGCTCGCGGTTGTGACGCGTCGGTGGCCGGTCGCCGCGGCTCTGGCTGCAGGCACATTCTGGATGAGGGAAGGCTCGGGCCTGTTGCTGATCGGGACCGCATCGCTGTTGGTTTTCGCCGGCGAACGGTGCTGGACGAAGTACGCGCAACCCCAGAGGATGATCATTGCACGTGTTTTTCTGATAGGTTTTCTCAGTCTGGTCGTGGTCGGTGTCGTCGCGCGGTTGAGCGGATCCAACGAGCTGTCGTTTTTTCGGTCCGACTACATCGCATCGACATTGGTGCGTAGTGTAAATGTGGACAAGGGAACGTCCACATTCTACGCGTTGATGAGTCTGCCGCCTTATCTGAGGACGCCACTGACATTCGTGTTCTTTTGGGGGTCGCCCTTTCTCTCTCTGGGTTCGCTCAGCAGCGACGGCGTCTGGATTCCGCGGATGGTTCTTTCAAACTTGTTCTCGATCTTCTTCTTCTTCTACGCGGGCTGGTTTTTGAGGGGTACCTTACGCGTTGTTAAGGATAGGCGGCCCGGCATGGTCTTGGTGCTGATCGCCTTTGTGGCGGGCGTCCTCATTCTGTCGCAGGCATCAATGCAGCTGCGACACAAGACCGTCATGATGCCTCTGTTCTACCTGGTGACGGCGGCGGGGGTCACCAGTCCGTACGTGTCCCTCCGAGCTTTGGGCTGGGCGTTCACGCTGGCCCTGTTCGTATTCAGCGGAGTCTTGAATGTCTATCAGCTCTTCTAGCCGCGGTCTCGTTGTCGGGGATCGACTCCGCCTCACCATTCTGGTTACCAACCTCGATCGCGGCGGCGCCGAGACACAGGCCGTTCGACTTGCTGTTGGCCTGGCCCGGAGAGCGTGGAACGTACGGATGGTTTCGATGCTGGAGCCCCAGGACTTCACGGACGAACTCACCGCAGCCGGAATTCCAATCGTTGGGCTTGGAGTTGAAGGCGGGATGTCGATATTCGCAGTGGTGAAGCGTATGTTTGGCGAACTGCGGCGTGAACGGCCCCATGTTCTGCTTACTTTCACCTACCATGCCAATATCCTCGGCAAGGTCGTAGGTCGCCTGTGTGGCGTGCCGGTGGTCTCCTCGATACGCAACGAACATTTCGGCGGAAGGGTTCGGGACAAGATCGAATCGCTGACCTCTTCGCTGGCCTCTCTCACGACGACCAACTCGTCTCTGGTCGCAGACGCGCTCGTCGCCAGGGGCGTTGCGAAGAGAGGCGGTCTACAGGTCGTACCCAATGCTCTCGCAAGCCGAAAGGACACCTTGAGCGAAGAACATCGCTCGAACTTGCGCTCGGAGCTGGGGGGCGAGGGCTTTCTATGGCTTTCCGTTGGGCGTTTCGAGGCCGCCAAAGACATGCCCAATCTTCTTGAGGCGTTCGCGACGACGGCAAAGGAACATCCCGACGCCCACCTGGCTCTGGTTGGCTATGGTTCCCTCGCAGACTTCATCGCGGAACGTGTTGCGAAACATCCGAACGCGAACAGGATCAGGATTCTCGGTCGCCGTCATGACGTCGCTTCCTTGCTTGAGGCTGCCGACGCCTTCGTTCTGTCCTCGGCCTGGGAGGGCCAGCCCAATACCTTGCTCGAAGCTCTCGCGGCAGGACTACCGGTGGCCACGACACTCGTCGGCGGTGTCGGCGAGCTGATCGTCGATGGGGTGGGGGGCATGACGGCACCACCTGGTGACGCAGGTGCCCTGGCTAAGGCCATGAACCGGGTCATGACCATGACCAACGAAGAGCGGAACGTCATGGCAGGCAGGGGCCGCGAGCAGGTGCTTGCACGCCATGATCCGGGCGTGGTTCTCGCTCTCTGGGAATCGCTCTTGAGGGAGGTCGCCCGTGTCTGAGTCGGTGCGCCCCCGGGCACTTTTTTTCATACCCGAGGACTGGTACCTGTGCACGCACCGTCTCCCCCTGTTGCGGGGAGCCAGGGCCATGGGATTCGATGTGACCGCAGTCACGCGAGTCCGGGATCACGCCGGGCCAATTCTTGAGTCGGGGGCCGCTCTCGAACCGATTCGGTTGCGCCGAGGCTATCGGGGCCTCGTGCACGAGATCAAGGGACTGTGGCAGCTGATCAAGGTGTACCGCCGGATCCGACCCGACCTCGTCCATCACGTAACTCCCAAGTGCGTTATTTACGGAACACTGGCGGCCCGGCTCGCCGGTGTCTCCTGTGTGGTGAACGCCATGGCAGGACTCGGATTCGTCTATACCTCGCAATCGAAGAAGGCGAAACTGCTCAGTCCGATCTTCACGTCGACCCTCAGGGTACTGTTGCGCGGTTATGGCACGAAACTCATCGTACAGAACGACGACGACGTCGCGTTCTTCCGGGATCACATCGGCGTGCCCGGACCGTCCATCGAGTTGATCCGCGGCGCCGGTGTCGACACCGCTCACTTCCATCCCCCCGAGCAGGAGCCGGAAGGTCCGCTGCGAGTGGTGCTCGTGGCTCGAATGCTGGGCGACAAGGGGATCTTCGAGACGGTCGAGGCGGCGCGGCTGTTGAAGACGCGGGGACGCACGGACATCCACATCATCCTGACGGGTCGGGTCGATACCGAGAATCCGGCGGGGATTCCCCGCAAGGATCTGCAAGCCTGGCACGACGCCGGCATCATCGAGTTCACTGGTCATGTAGAGGATGTGCCCGCCTTGCTTCGGACATGTCATGTGGCCCTTCTGCCTTCGTATCGGGAAGGTCTTCCCAAATCCCTGCTCGAAGCGGCCGCCTGCGGCCTGCCGATCGTGGCCACCGATGTGACGGGATGCCGCGAGATCTGCCTGGATGGCGTCAACGGAATTCTGGTGCCGCCGCGCCGCGCCGCACCCATCGCCGACGCCCTCGAGGCGCTGGCTGATGATCCCGAACGTCGTCGTCGTCTCGGGCGGGGTTCTCGTGAGCTGGCCGTGAGAGATTTCGATGAAGCCATCGTGACCAAGAGGACCATGGCCGTATACCGTGAACTGATGGAGGCCCGACGATGAGCCGCGTGGCGGTGACAGGAGCCGACGGCTTCGTCGGTCGTCACGTGTGCCGGGCGCTGATCGCCCGCGGTGCGATGGTGCGTCCCCTGGCCCGCGACCAGGAGTGTGCGGATCGTTTCCGGTCCTTCGGCCTGAACACGGAGGCGCCGGTGATCGTCGGCGACATCGGCGTCGATACGGACTGGAGCGCGGCCCTCGACGCCGTCGACGCGGTTGTCCATCTGGCGGCCCGCGTGCATGTCATGAACGAGACGGCGGCTGATCCTCTCGAAGCGTTCCGCGAGGTCAATGTGCGGGGCACCCAACTGCTTGCTCGAAGCGCAGCTGCTGCTGGGGTGGGTCGGCTGGTGTTCGTGAGCTCCATCAAGGTCAACGGCGAAAGCACGACAGGGCGCGGACCGTTCTCCGAACGGGACGAGCCGGCGCCGGAAGATCCCTACGGGCAGTCGAAATACGAAGCGGAACTCGCCCTTAAGGCCATTGCGTCCGAGACATCTCTTGAAGTGACGATCATCAGGCCGCCCCTGGTGCACGGACCCGGCGTGGGGGGCAATCTGCTGACTCTGATGAAGTTGGTTTCGCGCGGATTACCTTTGCCTCTCGGCGCGGTGCGGAACCGGCGCAGTCTGATTCATGTGGAGAACCTGGCCGACGTCCTCGCTCTCTGCACCGATCACCCGAATGCGGTCGGCGCTGTTTTCACGGTGTCGGACGGCATGGATCTGTCGACGGCCGACCTTGTGCGGCGGCTTGCAGAGGGCATGGAGAAAACCGCCCGCCTCGTGCCGGTGCCGGTGTTGTTGCTGAAGCTGGGTCTGGGTGTTTTCGGCAAGGCGGGCGTGTACGATCGGTTGGCTGGCGATCTCGTGATCGATCCCTCGACCGTGATGATGCAGCTGAACTGGGAGCCGCCGGTTCCAGTGGATGACGGCTTGAAGACCATGGGCGCCTGGTATCGTCGCGAGCGCCTCTAGCTCAACGACCGATCCGTCATGAACGCCCGCACCCGCGTCACCGTCGTCACGGTCCAGCCCAGCGCCACCGCGAACAGCCCCCAGAAGATCTCGAAACCCCAGTCAGGCCAGGCATGGGCGGCGAACGCTCCGGCGGCGCACATCGCCATGAACACGGCGTAGATGATCGTCACGCGCACGTGGGCCCACCCCGACACCGTCAACCGCTGGTACACGTGGCTCCGATGGGCGTGGAACGGGTTGCGTCCCTTCAGGGCGCGGTTGACCAGGGTGTAGGTGGCGTCGAACAGGAACGGCAAGATGAACAGCACGGGCAGCCACAAGGGCAGTCCGGAAGAGGCGCCGCCGCCGGTGTGAGTGCGGAGCACGGCCATGGACAGCGCGAACCCGATGGGCAGACTCCCCACGTCGCCCATGAACACGCTTGCACGGGGGAAGTTGTAGCGCAGGAACCCCACGGCACCGCCGGCGAGCAGGGCCATGGGCAGAGCCAGCACCGGGTCGCCCAGATGGGCGGCCATCAGGGCGAGTCCGCCGGCTCCGATCAACGTCTGGAATCCGGCGATACCGTTGATGCCGTCCATGAAGTTGAACATGTTGGTGAAGCCCACGACGAAGAGCCATGCCGCCAGCCAGCCCGCCATGCCGAGCGTCACTTCGAACCCCGGCACGGAAAGAACCTCGACCCGCAGTCCAGACAAAGCCAGGCAGGCGGCCACCAGGGCGCCTTCGAGCAGAAGACGGAACAGGGGCTTCAGGTCGTGCACATCGTCGGCGAATCCGATGACGGCCAGCCCGAACACGCCCACCGCAAGGGCGAGCGGGAAACCGCTGAAGGGTAGGCCGCCGGCGGCCCAGAGGATGATCATGCCCGCCGCCCAAGGCACGAGCATGCCGATGCCGCCGCCCCGCGGCACCGGTCGTGTGTGGCTGCTGCGTTCGTTGGGGATGTCGAGTACCTGCGAGCCGGCCAGGGCCCGGATCACGACCGGGACACAGACCAGACTGGCCGCCGCGGTTGCGAGGGCATGCAGGACGGTATCGAACATCAGGGCTCCCGGAATGGGGTGTCGGCGGGGGGCGCATCATCTCCGGACGGGACATTAGGGGGTGGGGGGCGTGTTCGTCAAGGCGGAGCCCCCGACAAACCCCTTGCCCCCCCAACCCCAGATGCTATCCTCCTGCAGACGACGGCATCACGGAGGCGCCGCCGCTCTCTTTTGCACCCTTCAGGGGGACCGACGACCATGTGGAATGGAATCCCGACCATCCGCGTCCCGATCCGGGGCGCCCTTGCGGCCGCGGCCGTGGCCTCGACGCTGGCCGTCCTGCTCATCCTCGCGCCGCAACCCGCCGGCGCCCAGGAAATGACCCCCGAACTCCTCGAGCAGGCCGCCCGCCAGAGCGGCATGTCGCAGGAGGAGCTGCTGCGCCGCTACCGCGCCCAGGGCGGCGCACCGGCCGAAGACGCCCTCCAGGAACCCGGCCGCACCACGCTTCCCGACGCCTACGCCGCGCCCCAGGTCGTGCTCCCCTTCGCCGCCGAGATCGAGGCCATGAAGCAGGCGGCCGTCGACAGCGCCGTGGCCGAGGAGCGCCTGCCGCCGGCCTTCTTCGGCGCCGATTTCTTCGCAGGCGACCCGGCCCTGTTCGCCCCGGCCGGCTTCGGCCCCGTCCCCCGCGACTACATGCTCGGCCCCGGCGACCAGGTCGTCGTGGACGTGTGGGGCGAGGTGGAGTTCCGCCACGAACGCCTCGTCGAACGCGACGGCTCGATCATCCTGCCCAAGGCCGGCCGCGTGGCCTGCGCCGGCCGCACCCTCGACCAGGTCAGCGGCGCGGTGCGCGAGGCCCTGAGCCGCAGCTACTCGGGCATCAAGGCCGACGGCAGCGGCGGCGATACCTTCGTCGAGGTGAACCTGGGACGGCTGCGCGCCATCCGCGTGTTCGTGGTCGGCGAGGCGGCCA
>CALEMW010000195.1 GCA_937910695.1 uncultured bacterium | reverse complement strand
GCCCTGCTCGAGCGCCTCGAGGTGTTCGACCAGGTTCGCTTCGTCAGTTCCGGCACCGAGGCCGTGATGAGCGCCATCCGCCTGGCTCGCGGCTTCACGGGACGCGACATGATCGTGAAGTTCGAAGGCTGCTACCACGGCCACGCCGACCATCTGCTGGTGGAGGCCGGCAGCGGCCTGGCCACCTTCGGCACCCCGAGCAGCGGCGGCGTGCCCGCCGACTTCTCCAAGCACACCGTGGTGCTGCCCTTGGCCGACGAGGAGCGACTGCGGTCGTTCTTCGCGGAACACGGCTCTTCGGTGGCCGCACTGATCGTGGAGCCTGTGCCTGCCAACTGCGGCCTGCTCGTGCAGACGCAGCAGTGGCTGCAGCTGTGCCGCGACCTCACGGCCGAATGTGGAGCCATGCTGATCTTCGACGAGGTGATCACGGGGTTCCGCGTGGCCCGCGGCGGCGCCCGCGAGCTGTTCGGCATCACCCCCGACTTGGCGACCTACGGCAAGATCATCGGCGGCGGCATGCCCGTGGGCGCTTACGTGTCGCGCCGCGAGATCATGGACCACGTGTCGCCCACCGGTCCGGTCTATCAGGCCGGTACCCTGAGCGGCAACCCCGTGGCCATGGCCGCAGGTCTGGTCACCCTGCAGAAGCTGGGACGCGACGGGGTCTATCAGGAGCTGGAGACGCGCACAACACGATTGTGCGACGGCCTGCGCGCCGCAGCCGCCGACGCCGGCGTGACCGCCTCGGTCGTGCAGGTGGGTTCGTTGTGGTGGAACGTGTTCCAGGACGAAGCCCCCGTGCGTTTCGCCGATGTGGACGGCTCGAAGATGGAACTGTACGGCCGCATGCACAGGGCGCTGCTGAACGAAGGCGTGTACCTGGCGCCGTCGGGCTGGGAGGTGGGTTTCCTTTCGGCAGCCCATACCGATGCAGATGTCGACGCCACCATCGCCGCCGTGAGGTCGGTGCTGCCGACACTCTGATCCCGAACGACGGACACCGTTACAAGAAGAGCGGCGGCCTCAAGGGGCCGCCGCTTTCACGTCATGACGGTGACGAGCTTCAGTCGCTCAGCCCGAATGTTCTTTCCAGCGGCTCGGCCCGAGGGCCTGGATCGGCGGCGGCCATGACCGCCTCAGGGTCACCCCGGCGCTGATGACAACCCAGACACAGATCATATTTGTTGTCGAAACGCACCAGCAGGTCGTCGTTCTTGGCCGCAATATCGTGGCAACTCTGGCATTCCATGGCACCATCGAACAGGGGGATGCGCGGGTCAATGGATCGGCGGATCCTGTAGCCGCCGGTCACACGGCCCGGGCTCACCAAGGAGCCGTAGGGGTGGCTCGTGTGCTCGGCGAAGCGGGGTGGTTCGGGCGCTGCCGCCAGAACGGTGACGTCGGCGTCGTGCCTCGAATGACAGAGTAGACAGGCCTCCGACGGCGTGAGCCCCGCAATGCCCTCGCGGCCGCCGTGGTACAGAACTTTGGCCGCAAGATGTCCCTCGCTCAAGTCTGCCAAGCTCTTGCCGCCGCCATGGCAGGCGACGCAGTGGCGACCCACGGCGGCGTCGCCGAAGGTGTGGGCGAAGCGGGTCTCACCGACCTTGAGTTCGTCCGGATCGTGGAAGGAATGGCAGGACGCACAGTCCCTTCGACCGCGGCTGTGGAACGCTGCGGCGAGGCCATCAGCCCTCTGCTCGAAGCCGTGACAGTTCACGCAGCGATCTGAGACGGCCAGCTCCATATCACGTGTCGAACCGGTGTCGGTCGACCTCATATGGCAGGTATCACAGGCCACCGCGCCGTGCTCGAGAGGCTGCTCCGCCCCCGCCCGGCCGACGCTGATCCACAACAGAAGAGCAGCTGCTGTGCAAAGGATACGGGCAGGTGATTCACTATGATGTTTCATGCTCTTCTTATCGGCCGCAATTTATCATACTTAAGGTGTTTTATAGGAATATAGGGTGATTATTTATGTTAATATCGCCATTCGATTCTTCCAGAAACGGTCAATAAACGCGACAAGATGAGTGTCATTATCGATAAATCAAAAAACTAACATCCTCCTGGAATATTGATATATATTTGACCGGGGGTGCTGAAGCCCCAGAACTCAACGGTGACAACGAGGTTACGCTTGAGGATGACCCTCGACATCCCCCTCCCGATCTGCGGGTTCTTCAGACGTCCGGCCATGCTCCTTTTGGCCGGCTTGAGCCTGTTGTCGCCGGTGACGGCTGTTGCACTCGACGGCAGGCTGGACGTAAGGGGATCCAACAACGAGGGCCTGTCGGGCAGCGAGTCCTACACCACCAGCATGTTCCGCGTCGATTCGTCCCTCGAACAATACGTGCGGCTGTCGGAGACGTTCTTCATACGTGCCGACTATCGCGATCAGTACGAGGAGAACGAGAGTCGGAGTTCGGCGTTTTCCTCCCTTTATTCCACACGCACCCAGATGCCGGCCGTCGCCCTGACCTACCGATCCGCGAACATGCGCGGCGGCATGTCCCTCGACGGTTTCCGCCGCGATTACGACGGCGCCGGGTTCGGTCAACGCAAGGACGAGCGGCTGGACTTTGCAACATGGCTGCAGATGACCCGCGATCGAGTCGACGCCTCGCTCCGTTACGGCGACACGGCATCGGACAGGATCACCACCATCGGCGCCCTGGCCGAGAGCCGCGACCAGTCCCTCAATGCCAGCCTCCGTACCGATGTCCCCAAGCTCGGCGAATTCCTCTACACGGGATCCGTGAACCGGGACCACAACATCACTCTTGAAATCGAACGCGAACGCATGAGCCACGGTCTGCGCTTCCAGGGCGGCGGTGGTTGGAACAATCAACGAGGACGCTTTTCTGTCGAGGCCCGCACCGACCTTTTCCGTGAATCCATCGAAACCACCTTGGCGACGGCCAGCGCCCGCCTGGCACCCTTTTTCATCGGCTACGTTCTCGACGACACGCCTGAAAGCCTCGACCCGTTCGAAAGCCAACCCACGCCCCTGCCTGAACTTTCCGATTATGACCGCGACGCTCCCACGCCGTTGAACATCGGCGACGACACCGAGCCCGTCCGTCAGTTCGGCGGCGACTACCGCAACCTCATCGTGGATTTCGGAGAAGAACAAGCGGTCGGATCGGCGGCCCTCTTTATCGACAGGATCGTGCATTTTCCTGAATTCATGGAATGGCGCCTCTACACCAGCGACGACCCCGAGGGCATCGAGTGGAACGAGGCCCCGGTCGGCCTGATGATCGCCACGTACAGGGAGTGGACCAACGGCCGACAAGGCTGGGAATTCGCCTTCTCAGCACCGGTGACAGCCAGGCGCTTCAAATTCGTCGACGTGAAGACAGGTCCCACCGAGCCCGACATCTTCCTCAACGAGCTGGAGCTCTACGATCCCGACACCGTCGACATCTCAAGCTCCGAAATCACAACGCGACGGCACCGGCTGCTGGGCACGCTGCGTTACAGTCTGACCGAAGCCTGGTCTGTGGGCTACAGGACAACCCTCTCCTGGCGCATCAACGAAGACGAGGCCCAGAACCTGACCGGCACCATGCACGCCGTCGACACCCTGATCCGACTCAACGGCTGGCGTTTGGCGTCGCTGTACTCTTTCAACACTCTCGTGAGCCCGACCAAGCAGAACACCGACACCCGCACCCTGAGCACGTCGCTGACCAGCGATTCCACCCGTGCGCTGTGGACTCGCTTGTCTTGGCATCACAGCCTGGATCTCAGCCTCGCGCGCAACAAGACCACCGACGACATCGCCCTGGACACGACCTGGGAAGCTGCCCCAGCCTTGACCTTTTCCCAGAAAGTCGGGCACGGTATGCTGAACGATGAGTTCTACGACCTGGACTCCGAGTCGTGGTTCTCAGTGTCGACGATCCGCAGTCAGCCGCGGCGCAGCATCACGCTCGATCTCCGCCGCTCGAGCCGCTGGGTCAGCCAGGAGGCGAGCTCGGGTTTCACGCGCTTCAACGACACCGATGGAACGTTGCGCTGGGCGATTTTTCCCCTGCTGGCCTACTCCGGTCAGGTGCGTTACGAGAGTCGGGACGTCGACGATTGGCTGTGGCGTCACGTGTTGAGCTGGACACCGCTGTCGACAGGCAGCCTGGACATGAGTTTTTCTCTGAACTACTACGACGATACACGGACCGCCATCGAGCAACACGGCGGCAGCGTCAACGTGACCTGGAACGCGCGGCCGCGTCTGAAGATGGAAGGCCGCCTGGAAACCCAGGAATACGACCGCGACGGCGTGAAGAGTTCGCCGTTCAACACCCAGTACAGGGTGACTTGGATCTTCTGATGAGCCGGATCCTCCAGGGCGCGCCGCCTTGGCCGGAATCGGGAACGGACTGATGGGAGACGAGATGTCGAATCATAACTTATCCTGCTGGTGGATCGTCCTGCTGACGCTCACGATTGCCGGTTGCGGCTCGGGCCCGGTCTATCACGTGCGGTCCGACGTGGACTTCAGTTTCATCCGCAGCGTGGCGGTGGTTCCGTTCCAGAACCTCAGCGCCGAGCGCTTCGCCACCCAACGCATGAGTTCGGTCTTCATCTCCGAGCTGCTGCAGTTCGACGAGTTGATGGTGCTCGATCCCGGCGAGGTCCTGGAAGCCTACAGCTCGATGCGCCTGTCTCCCGACGTGCCGCTGACCTCGGACCAGATCGTCGCTCTCGGGCAGCGCCTTGGTGTGGACGCCCTATTCACCGGTACGGTCGAGGATTACGGACTCGAACGTCTGGGCGGGAACCAGACCTACGCCGTAACCGCCGTGTTCGGCATGTCGGAAACCCAGACTGGCGGCCAGATCTGGACCGCCCAGATCCGACACGACGGTTCATCGTTCTGGCAGAAGCTCTTCGGCGGTCAGCCGACCAGCCTGTATGAAGTGTCCCGCAAGGCCGTCCGAGAAGCCCTGGGCACTCTGCTCGGCGGCGGCGGCGGGGGCTCGGAGTCGCAAAACAGCCGTGGCAGAGACTCCAGCGCCTCAGCGACGTTCCCGAACCGATTCATCACCACCGACGCCTGATGGAGAACTGATGACCGCCCGGCGACACACATCACACACGCGACGCTGGACCCGAAGCATTTCGGGCCTGGTCTGCGCGTGCCTGCTGGTGTCGGGTGCCGCGGCCGTCGAGGAACAGGGGACGACAACGACCACGATAGGTCTGATGTCCATTTCGTCGCAGACCCAGGACATCCTGCCGGCATCCGTGGCCGAGATCCGACAAGCCGCCGAGGCTTCCCTGGCGTTCACCTTTGCCGCCCGCGGACAGGACCTTGTGTCGCCCGCTGAAACCCTGGCCCTGCAGCGACGCTGGCGCGTCCGCGACAACCTCGTGATCGCCCAGGGCTTTCTCGATGATGCCGCGGCCGAACTGAACGCCGGCCGAATCGCCGTCGTCCAGATCATGCTCGCACCGAACCGCATCTTCCTCGCTGGGCGTATGATCGATACGGCGACCGGCCTGCTGCTCGGCGCCGGAACCGTCGATCCCGAGCCCTGGACGCCGGAGACCTGGGCCGCCGATCTCGACATGG
This sequence comes from uncultured bacterium, assembly GCA_937910695.1. GTDB lineage: Bacteria > Krumholzibacteriota > Krumholzibacteriia > LZORAL124-64-63 > LZORAL124-64-63 > CALEMW01. The sequence goes on along the minus strand of CALEMW010000195.1, from coordinate 7,659 downwards.
GTCTCGCACGTCTGACGACCGCCCTCGACGCAACCGTCTCCCCGAGCCGTGGGGTCACACTGCTGATCCTTCCGGCACAGACCCGGGGCATCGCCCGTCACGACGCTGAAACGGCGACACACACCTTGCTCGAAACGGTGCTCCGCGCCGACGCTGTCTCGATCCCCGATCCCGCCGTGCTCAACGCGCGCCTGATCGCCGCCGGGCACGACCCCCGCAGGCTGGGCGCCGACGCCCTCGCGGAACTGGCCGCCACTCCCGGCGCTCAATTCATGCTCGTGACCGAAATCTTGTCCTATGATTCCAAGGCCAGGGGCGGCAGTGCCATCTTCGACGACGGCTACGAGGAGGCCGTCCCGATGTCCCTTCCCTCGCTCACCTACTTCGCCCGTCTCGTGGACCTGTCGACAGGGACCCTGTCGGCGTCCGCGATTCGATTTTACGACGACCAGCCCGCCTCGGGCTGGTTCGGCTTCATGCACACCCCCACCTCCCGCGAGGTTCTCGGCACCACTGCTCGAGAACTCTGGGCGGACATCGGTTTCCATACGGAGGCGTTTCATGACCAAGCGACGGGTTCGACCCGCACTCTCGGCGCTGCTGATCATCCTGGCCGCTCTGTCGGCGACTACGGTTCATTCGGACGACGCCACTTCGTCCGCAACGACGGTCCTGGCCACGGTCAACGGTGAACAGCTGACCATCGACGACCTTGACGTCGAACTGTTTTTGATGAAGTCCCAGCAGTCCAAGGGCGCCATAGTGCTGCCCCCGGCCGAGAGCGTGCTGCAGCGGCTCATCCAGAATACGCTTCTGTTCCAGGAGGGCCGCCTGCTCGGATTCGAGACCAAAGGCACGATCACCAACCAGGTACAAGAGACGGTGCGGCACCGCAGCGTGATCGCCCTGGTCGATTCGGTAGCTTACGCAGTGCCTGAAGAGATCGAGAACCGCAAGGACGAACAGTTCGCCGCCATCGCGCGTTTCGTCGAAAGCCTCAAGACGAAGTACGACGTGAAAGTCGACTCGCTGCTGCTGAAATCCCTGGACTACGGGTCCGCGGATGCCGGCATGCAGGCCTACCTCCGCGACAGCAGCGACGTGATCTGCATGAGCCCTACCGGAGCCATGCGGGTCAGCAGCCTGACCCGCAACCTGATGTTCCAGGAATTCCACGGCATGGTCGGCAAGCCCAACGCGGAGCAGATCCGCGACGATTACTTCGAAGAATGGCTGACCGAAGCCCTGCTCACCTACGAGTCCCGTGCTCAGGGATATCCTGAACGGCCCAACATGATCATGCTGGCCCGTTACATGACCCGGGATCTCGTACTCGAAGAAACAGTCGGTCTTCTTTCCGACGTGAACCATGTGCCCACCGACCACGAAGTTCAGGCCTTCTACGAGGCCAACATCGAGCACCTCACACCGCCGGGCCGCGTGAAGGTCCAGAGCGTGATCCTCGCGGGCGAGGAACCGGCGCGTCTGTTCAAGGAGCGCCTCGATCAGGGCGCCCAGATGGCTTGGCTGGCCGACCGCACCGCCGAGGTCCTCGACGAGGTCGCTGCCATTCCGACCACCTGGCTGATCCCCTCGATGATCGGAATCGAACCGAACCAGGCGAAAATCGGCCTGATCCTCGACCCCATGGAAGTTCCCGGCGGCTGGGTCGTGGCCCAGATCACGGACGTCGAAGAGACGACGCCGGTGCCTCTGACCGAGTGTCGTGACGAGGTGCTGCGCCGGCTCAAAGCCGAACAGATTTCCGGATCGGTCGTCGACTCGATTCGGCGCCTCGTCGAAGCCGCCGACATCGTGACCGTGCCCGATGCCGTGGAACTCGTGGCCGCTCATCTCGAGGAATGGAAGAGGAAGAACGATGCGCAGTAACAACGCCCTTCGCTCGCTTCGCTGTGCCGGCGCCATCGTGCTGCTCGGCCTGCTGCCGATCTTCGCCGTGGGTACGGCCGCCGCCGCGGGCCCGTTCCGGGCCAAGTCCTGCATCGACTGTCACGACGTCATGAAGGACCAGTTGAAGCAGAAGAACGCCCACGAGCCCTTCCGCAACGAGGACTGTGCATCCTGTCATCAGCCCCACGGCGTGATCGGCCGCCTGATCATGCAACGGCCCGGGCACGACCTCTGCCTGGAGTGCCACCAGAGCCAAGCCGCAGAGCTGGAGCTGGCCCATGTTCATGGACCCATCGGCCGCGAGGGCTGCATCGCCTGTCACGATCCCCACGGGTCCGGCCAGCCTAAGCTGCTGGCCGGCACCAAGGCCGACGCCTGCACCGCCTGTCACGACGCATCGGCCTTCACACGCAAACGCGTGCACTATCCGCTGAAGAAAAACGGCTGCGTCGACTGTCACCGGCCCCACGGCAGTGAGTTCGCGAATCTGCTCGTGCTGCCCGCCGACGAACTGTGCCTGTCGTGCCACACCAACGCCGGCAAGCTGGAGAAGGCCCACGGCGGCGGCGGTACGCCCTTCGCCGGCTGCGCCACCTGTCACGACCCTCACAGCTCCGATGAGAAGGGCCTGCTCAAGGCCTTCCAGCACGAACCGGTCGCCGACAAGGACTGCGCCGCATGCCACGAAACCGATGAGGCCGGCGCCACCGTCCTGGTCGACGCCCCCGAAGCCCTGTGCCTCGGCTGCCACGACAATCCGTCCGCTGGTCTCTCATCTCCCCATCCCCCGGCGGAAGACGGTGCTTGCCTCGACTGCCACGCCCCCCACGGCAGCGCCTTCGCCGGCCTGCTGAAGAACCGTATGCCGTCGCTCTGTTTCGAGTGCCACGACGAAGCGCCCTTTGAGCGCCGCATCCAGCACGTCCCCGCCGCCGACGGCGAGTGCACGACATGCCACGGCGCCCACGGCTCCAACCACGACACCATGCTCGTCGACGACGGCCGCGCCGTATGCATGGCCTGCCACGACGACGTGATCGCCGAGGACGGCACCGACCTCGTGCGCCACTCCCCCGTGGTCAAACGCGACTGCTCCGTGTGCCACGACCCCCACAGCGCCGGCGAAGAAAAGCTGCTCAAGGGTTCGCCTGGGTCACTGTGCCTCAACTGTCACAGCACCATCCGCATGGAACTCGCCGCCTCCCATCCCCACGACGTTGTGGCCCGCGGTCAGTGCCTGGAATGCCATGAGGCCCATCAGTCCACCCGGGCGTCGCTGCTGAATGCCGACCCGTCGGTCCTGTGCGTCGGCTGCCACGAGAACCTGACAACCAAGCCCGAGGGCGGCAGCCTGCACGGTCCCGCCGCGGAGGGAGCCTGTCTCGACTGTCACAACCCCCACGCCGGTGAACGTCCGGCGATGATCGTGGCGGAGCAGTCCGTCCTTTGTCTCGAATGCCACGACATCGGCGACGAGCCCGGTTGGTTCGCCCACAAGCCCGTGGCCGAGGGCAATTGCGCCTCCTGCCACGATGCGCACCGCTCCGAACGCCCGGCACTGCTCGCCGCGCCCGTGCCTCTGCTTTGCACGGTGTGCCATACCGACGTGGCCGATGTCTCCAGCGCCGCGTCGATCCACGCACCGGCCCAGGACGACTGTCTGGTCTGTCATCGCCCACACGGCGGCCCCGACGGCGCCTTCCTGACCGCCCCCCAGCCGGGTCTGTGTTTCGAGTGCCACGACGAGACCAGCCAGAGCCTTCAGGCCACACATCTGGGCCGGGATCTCTCTAAGCTCAACTGCACGCTGAGCTGTCATACGCCCCACCACTCGGACCAGCCGAAGCTGATGCGTTCGGTCGTACACCCGCCCTTCGAGGAGCGTGACTGCAGCGGCTGCCACGAGGACGACGCACCCATCACCGACCAGCGGGAGCTGTGCCTGATGTGCCACGACGACGTGGCCGAACCGGGCTCCCACCTCCACGCTCCCTTCGAGGACGGCGACTGCACCGGCTGCCACAGCCCCCACGCCGCCCGCGGCGAACATCTGCTCACGGCCGGCTCCACGGGACTCGCCTGCGCCGCCTGTCACGACCTGAGCGACTTGTACCCGGTGGCTGAACTCGCTCACCGTCCGGTACGCGACGGCGAATGCGCCGCCTGCCATCACCCTCATGGTTCTGATCAGCCGGCGCTGCTCCGGGTCGAGACCGGCACCCTCTGCAAGTCGTGTCACACGGAGATGACGGTCAAGGCTGCGCTGCCCAACCTTCACGCACCCTTCGCCGACGGCGACTGCTTCGCTTGCCACGATGCACACGGCAGCGAAAACGCATCGTCCTTGTCCAGCCCGCCTCCCGGCCTCTGCGCCGAGTGCCACGACATCGCCGCCCCGGCGCTGCGGTCCAAGCATCACGGGTTCAACCTCGCCCAAGCGAAGTGCACCGGCTGTCACGACTCCCACGCCTCGGTGGATCCCTCTCTCTCCCACGCGTACGTGCATCCGCCTTACGACGACCGTGAGTGCGGTACGTGCCACGAAGCGTCGGGAGCAGTTCAAGCCGGCGGCCGCAAGGCCGTGTGTCTGGACTGTCATTCTGGGTTGGCCGCGGATCTGGCCACCGGCACCCTCCACGCACCACTCGAAGACGACGACGCCTGCGTCATCTGTCACTCCCCACACACTGCACCGGTGCCGAGCCTTCTATCGCGGCGTCAAGTCGCGCTGTGCGGAGGCTGTCATCAGGACAAGGCGGACCATCTGACGACGGCTAGTTACACGCATCCCGATCCCGACGGCCGCACCTGCAGCATGTGCCACAACCCGCACCTGGTCGCCGCTGCCGACGATGCTTCGAGTTCGCCGGACGACCTATGCCTCGCGTGCCACACGTACAAAGACCATGTCGACCACCCGTTGGGACCGGGTACCGAAGACCCCAGCAACCCGGGTCATCCGGTGGCCTGCGTCAGCTGCCACAATCCGCACGGCACGGAGGTCGCACAGATCCTTCTCGACGATCCTCGGGGCAAACTCTGTATTCGATGCCATACGGGCATGATCAGAGAGAGGCGTTGATGTAGGAGCAACAACCCGCAGTTGTTAATTTTACTATAGCCCAAATTGATTCCCCTGGGATCAATTTGGGTTTCTTACATCAATTATTCGCCTCATTATGCCGTGGTCTTGATTCAAAATCTGCGTTAAATGAGTTCCAATATCATATTGTCGAAAATAATAGCGTTTCGAAATGCAAAGATATTGACGAATGTCTAACAGGCGTATTATTATTCTTCCAGTCGATCACCATGTCTTCCGATCGGCCTCAATCCCATTGATCAGTTCGAACAACGAGGACACGACTTGAAAACGCCCGCGACCAGCACCAATGACAACTTCGTGACAGCAGTCACGATCATGTCATCGTGCATGCTCGTCGTCGCATTCTGCGCGACGGCGACCGCGGGCTATGTCGTCGAGTATGCGGGCAACCTGCAACTGAACGAGGGTCGCCACGGTGCACCTCGCCCGGTGTCGGTGAGCGCCGATCCCGTGACCGGAGAACTCTGTGTGAGCGACGCCGCCGGTTCCGCCCTGCACGTCCTGCATCGCGACGGTGCTTCGCTGTTCACGACCGACCGCCTGGCTGGCCTTTCGAATCCCGCCGACGGCGCCTTCATCGCCGACGGTGAGTTCGTGTTCATCGACACGGGCGCCGACCATGTCCGCACGATCCAACGCCTCGACCTGCGCGGCGAACCCGTGACCTTCACAGCGCAGTCGCCGGTCGAGAACTGGATCCCCGATCATCTGACCGTTCTGGCCGACGGCCATCTGCTGAGCCTCGACAATTCGCTGGGTCTGCTGGTCAAGCATCATGCCGACACGGGCGCCGTGATCTGGCAACGCGCCCTGTGGAACGACACGAACGTTGAACTGGTCGTCGGTCGGCCGTCGGAAGCTCCCGACGGCCGTCTCTACGTTCCGGTCAGCCAGGAGCACCGCATTCTGGTGCTCACCTCCGACGGCATGCCCGAAGACTCGTTCGGTGTCATAGGCACCACGCCGGGCAAGTTCTCCTTTCCGGTAGACGTGGCGTTCGGGCCCGAAGGCACGGTCCTGGTTCTCGACCGCATGCGTCACAAGGTCCTCATCTTTGACGAGAGCCATCAGTTTCTCACCGAGTACGGGCGGATGGGCTCCTCACCGGGCGCCTTCTACCACCCCGTCTCGATCGCCTACGCGTCGGGCCGCGCTTACGTAGCGCAGAGCTTCGAAGGCCGCGTGCAGGTGTTCGACGTGTTCAGCACGGACGCTGTCAACCCGGAGCGCCAGGCGCTCCGCGCTCTAAATTAGGAAATGTCGTGATTCACCGACTGCAGGAGAAAGGAGCTTCAACGGATCACGCTGCAACGGCGCTTTTGTCGTTTCGCAGCACATCGTTTGCTCATCTGAGCCTGTCGGGTCTGGACTCCAGACCTACAATCGCTGGAGGAAGTTCAGTGAAGAACACTCTGAAGATCATGTTCGTGATGGTCGCTACCATCGCCCTGTCCACCGCCGCGTGGGCCTTCCATGATGCTGGCGTCGCCGAGTGCGCCGGTTGCCACACCATGCACAACAGCCAGGACGGAACGTTCGTCGATTCCGTTCACACCACCGGTAACGATTACCTGCTCAACAACGGCAACAGCAGCGACACCTGTCTGCGCTGCCATGCGGCTTACGGTCAGTTCGACGGCGGCACCGGCTACGGCGCCGGCGGCGACTTCTACTGGGTCACCAAGACCTGGAGCTGGAGCGCCCACGGACATGCCTACGCCAGCGCCGGCGACAGCCACGGTCACAACATCATCTCCGAAGTCGCGGGCATCGTGGAAGACGCCACCCTGGGCACGTCCCCCGGCGGCAGCTTCGACAGCACGTACCTGACCTGCACCAGCTGCCACGACCCCCATGGCAACACGAACTTCCGTTTGCTGTACGGTTCGGCTCTGGGCCCGATCTACCCGGGCGGCCGTTACAACTTCACGGCGGATGCTCCTCTGGCCAAGGGTAACAGCCGTAACACGACCAGCGGCTCCGGCATCGAGAACGATGTGCAGCACACGGTCTACAAGAGCGGCATGAGCGAGTGGTGCGGCAACTGCCACGCCAACATGTACTCGGTCGGCAACACGAACCACGTGCACCCCGCCGGTGAGGCGATGGGCTCCAGTATCGCCGCCGTTTACAACGCCTATGTGAGCTCCGACGACCTGACCGGCGGCGACGCCCTCACGTCGTACCGCGGCCTGGTTCCCTTCGAGGATGTGGACGCCGATCTGGCGACCGTCAGCTCGACGAACTACACCGCCGGCCCCGAGTCCAGTGACCAGGTCATGTGCTTGACCTGCCACCGTGCTCACGCATCGCCCTTCCCCGACGCCGGCCGTTGGGACTTCGGCGAGACCTTCCTGGTCGAGGCCCACCCGGCCAGCGAAGCCGAAGGCGCCACCGTGGACGATCTGGCCAACATGTGGTACAACTACACGTTGCCCACGAACCAGCGTTCGCTTTGCAACAAGTGCCACGCCAAAGACTTTGGTGATGCACCTTTTTAGTCCATCGCCCAAGGGTTTTGGACCCGCGGGAGTTTGAAGATCCTGGGTCCGGAAACCTAGTGCTCCGTTGAAGCCTTCTGCTTCCACAGAGTCACGACATGAGAGAGGCCCCCGCCGCGAGGTGGGGGCCTCTTGATGTTC
>CALEMW010000194.1 GCA_937910695.1 uncultured bacterium | reverse complement strand
GCGGCCACTGACTCGGAACCCCACGGCCTTAACCAGGGAACGAACGGGGGCCGGATCTGCTGGGCCATCTCGGGCACCTTCTGCGACGGTCAGGTGCAGGGCAGCTTTGCGCACAAAGAGCTCACGTGCATGAACTGTGAGTTCTATCTACGCGTGTTGGAAGAAGAGTACTTGTCCGAGCCGCACCGTTGTTGACATCGGGAGTATGCAAAGACTCAGGCGAGGGGTTGCCAGTTCATCGGCAGCAGTTCGTCGATCTTCGAGGCTGGATGAGTCTGCACGCGTAGCAGGACGTCTTCGATGTAGTCCTGTGGGTTGACGCCGTTGGCGACGCAGGTGGCGACGATGGTCTGGAGGACGGCCAGGTTCTCGCCCGACTCGTCGTGGCCGACCCAACGGAAGTTGTCTCTACCCAGGGCGATGATCCGCAGGGCAGACTCGGAGATGTTGTTGTCGAGACGCAGCTTGGGGTCCTTGAGAAAGCGCGTGACGAAGTGCCACTGGTTGAGCGTGTAACTGATCGCCTTGCCCATGGGGCTCTTCGGGGCGTGCGTGCCCTTCTTGTCTTCGAGCCAGCCCTTCCATTTTTCGAGCAGTAGACCGCTACGTTCGGCTCGCATGAGGCGGTGAGCGTCGGTTCCGAGCAGGGCGCGCTCGGCGGCGTCGTACTCGACTTGGTAGAGCTCACGGATGACGCCGATGCAGTGCTCAGCCTCGTCCGGACAATTGTCTCGAGCCTTGTCGAAGTAGCGCCGACAATGGGCGACGCAGCCGACCCGCTCTCGGCCATCCGGGACACAGACCTCATTGTAGCCGGTGTAGCCATCGACCTGGAGCTTCCCGGTGGTTCCGCCGAGCAGCTCGACCGGCGTCCTCCCGCTTCGACTTGCGCTGAAGATGTAGGCGATGATCCCCGAGGCGATGAAGGTCCAGATGTAGCCGCGCCGACATTTCTTCTCGTCCATGACCGGCTGGCTGGTCTCGTCGGCGTTCACGTAGGTGGAAGCGGCGACGAGCCTGAGCAGTCGCTGATGGATCGGCGCGAGCAGCTCGGCGCTCCGGTGATAGAGGTCGGTCAAGGTGCTGCGGCTCATGTGCAAGCCGGCCCGCTCGAAGCGCTTGGCGATCCGGTTGAGCGGCATCGCGTCGGCGCACTTGGAGACCACGGCGTGGGCGTGGAGGCCCGGGCCATAATGGCAGCCCTCGGTGACGCGCCGGGGAGCTGGCGCAGAGAAGATGTGGCCGCAGGTGCAGACCTTCTTCTCCAGGACGTGGGTCAAGTGGATGAGATGCTCGGTGATGTACTCGATCTCGTTCGAGATGTCGGGAGACAGCGCGGTGAACGGACCCGCGCTCTGGCAGTTCGGGCAGGTCGTCGGGGCGGGATGCTCGACCCGCTCCTCCGCCAGCTTGGCGGCGCGCTCCTCGCGGTTCTTCTTGCGCTTCTGCTGCGCGGCGACGCGGCGCTCCTTCTCCTCCTCCGGCGTCAGGGGCTTCCCCTTGCCCTTGCCGTCGGAGCTTCGGTATCTCGACGCACGCTCAGATTTCTGCCCGAAGAGCATGCGCTTCAGCTCCGCGAGCTCCGCGTCTTTTGCCACCAGGGACTCGCGCAGCTCTGTGATCAAGCCGGTGAGCGTGGTGATCAGCATCTGAAGCTGGGCGAGGAGACCTCGCGCCGACTTCAGGTCGGTGATCTCGTTCGGGTCGAAGCTGGTTTGGTCAT